>NZ_JFJW01000247.1:0-22695 GCF_000611125.1 Cupriavidus sp. SK-4 | reverse complement strand
GGGAGAGGGGAGCAAACCAGCGGGACGCGAGACCAGCGCGATGCAAGACGATGTCGCCTTACACCGGCACATCCCTGGTCGGATCCGGCCTGCGATCATCAAACCAGCGATACAGCGTAGGCACCATCACCAGCGTCAGCAGCGTCGACGTAATCAGCCCGCCGATCACCACCACCGCCAGCGGACGCTGCACCTCCGAGCCCGGCCCCGTCGAGAACAGGAACGGCACCAGGCCCAGCATCGCAATGGTCGCGGTCATCATCACCGGCCGGAACCGCTGCGTCGCACCCTGCACCACCGCTTCATCGAGCGACAAACCCGAGTCGCGCAGCGTGCGGATATACGACACCAGCACCACCCCGTTCAGCACCGCCATGCCCCACAGCGCGATAAAGCCCACCGAGGCCGGCACCGACAGGTATTCGCCGGTGACGAACAGCCCGATGATGCCGCCGATGGAGGCAAACGGCAGCACCGTGATGATCAGCGTGGCAAAGCGCAGCGAGTTGAACAGCAGGAACAGCAGGAAGAAGATCGCGGCGATGGTCACCGGCACGATGATCTTCAGGTGGCCCATGGCGCGTTCCATGTTCTGGAACTGGCCGCCCCACTCCAGGTAGTAGCCTTCGGGCAGCTTTACCTTGGCGCCGGTGGCCTGCTGCAGCTCGGCCACGAAGCCGCCGAGGTCGCGGTCCTTCACGTTGATCATCACCACCACGCGGCGCTTGGCCATTTCGCGGCTGATCTGGGCCGGACCGTCGTTGACCTCGATCTTGGCCACGCTCTGCAGCGGCACCTGGGTGCCGTTGGGGGTGGACACCAGCAACTGGCGGATGGCCTGCTCGTTGTTGCGGAACTCCTCCGGCAGGCGCACCGCCGCGGCAAAGCGGCGCTCGCCTTCGAAGATGTCCGTGGCACGCTTGCCGCCGATGGCAATCTCGATCACGTCATGGATGTCGGACACGTTCAGCCCGTAGCGAGCAATCGCCTGGCGGTCGATCTCGATCGACAGGTACTGCTGCCCCGACACGCGCTCGATGCGGATGTCCTGCGAGCCCTGGATGCCGCCTGCCACGCGCGAAATCTCGCCCGCCAGCTCGCGCAGCTTGTCCAGGTCGTCGCCGAACACCTTCACCGCCACGTCCGAACGCACGCCGCTGACCATTTCGTCGACACGGTCCGAGATCGGCTGCGCCATCACGATCTGCACGCCAGGAATGGCCTTGAGCTTTTCGCGGATGGCGTTGGCGATATCGTCCTGGGTCCAGCCGTCGGGCCACTCGCCGCGGTCCTTCAGGCTGGCGATCGGGGTCGACTCGTTCTGGCCCTGCGGGTCGGCCGGGCTTTCGCCGCGGCCCACGCCGGACACCACCGACTTCACGCCCGGCACGCTCAGCACCAGCTTGTTGGCTTCCTTCTCCAGCTTGATCGACTCTTCCAGCGAGATGTTGGGCACGCGGTCGATCGCGGGCACGATCGAGCCCTCCTTCATCTCCGGAATGAACGAGGTGCCCAGCAGCGGCACGATCGCCACCGTGGCGACGAAGGCCGCCACCGCGCAGATCACCGTCTTGCGGCTGTTGCCCAGCGCCCAGTGCAGCAGGCGCAGGTAGTGGCGCTTCATGAAGGCGATCACATGCGTGTCATGCTCGGCGCCGCCCTTGAGCAGGTACGACGACAGCACCGGCGACAGCGTCAGCGACAGGAACAGCGAGATCGCCAGCGCGATCGAGATGGTGAACGCCAGCGGCGCGAACATCTTGCCTTCCATGCCCGACAGCGTCATCAGCGGCAGGAACACCAGGATGATGATGCCCACGCCCACGATCACCGGCGTGGCCACCTCCTGCACGGCCTTGACCAGGATCTCGGTCTTGGTGAGGCCCGGCTCCTTGTGGCCGAGCCGCTCGAACGCGTTCTCGACCACCACCACCGAGCCGTCGACCATCAGGCCGATGGCGATGGCCAGCCCCCCCAGCGACATCAGGTTGGCCGACAGGCCCACCTCGTTCATCACCATGAAGGTCAGCAAGGGCGTCAATACCAGCGTGGCCAGCACGATCACCGACGAGCGCACGTCGCCCAGGAACAGGAACAGCACGATCACCACCAGCACCACGCCTTCCAGCAGCACCTTGGTCACGGTCCACAGTGCGGAGTCGACCAGTTCGCTGCGATCGTAGTACGGTACGATCTGCAGCTTGCCCGGCAGCATGCCGCGCTCGTTGATCTCGGCCACGCGTGCCTTCACGCGGCTGACCACCTCCTTGGCATTGCCGCCGCGCATCATCATGACGATGCCGCCGACCGCCTCGGTCTGGCCGTTCTTGACCAGCGCGCCCTGCCGCACCTCATGCCCGATGGTGACGTTGGCCACGTCGCGCAGGTACACCGGCGTGCCGTTGATCTCCTTGAGCACGATGCTGCCCAGGTCATCCACGCCGCGTGCCAGGCCCACGCCGCGGATCAGGTACTGCTCGGCATAGTGCGGCAGCACGCCGCCGCCTGAGTTGGCGTTGTTGCGCGCCAGCGCCTCATAGACCTGCTGGGTCGAGATCTGGTAGTGGCGCATGCGTTCCGGGTTGACCAGCGCCTGGTATTGGCGCACGTAGCCGCCCTGCGAGTTGATCTCGGCCACGCCCGGGATCGAGCGCAGCAGCGGGCGCACCACCCAGTCCTGGGCGATGCGGCGCTCGGCCAGCTCTTCCTGCGTCAGTTCGCGGTTGCCGTCGTCGGCATGGTCCAGCGTGTACTGGTAGACCTCGCCCAGGCCGGTGGAAACCGGGCCCAGCACCGGCGACACGCCTTCCGGCATGCGCCCGCCCACTTCGATCAGGCGCTCCATCACCAGCTGGCGGGCAAAGTACACGTCAGTGGCGTCGGTAAACACCAGCGTGATCAGCGACAGGCCCGCCTTGTTCAGCGAGCGCATCTCTTCCAGGCCGGGCAGGCCGGTCATGGCCATTTCCACCGGCACGGTGACAAAGCGCTCGACTTCCTCGGGCGAGCGGCCCGCGGCTTCGGTGGCGATCTGCACCTGCACGTTGGTGACATCGGGGAAAGCATCCACCGACAGCTTGGTGGCAGCGCGCAGGCCGAAGAAGAACAGCACCACGGCAATCACGCACACCACCAGCCGCTGCTTGATGGCGGCTTCGACTAGGGATTTCATCATGGCCGATTACCCTTGCTCGAGGCGCTTGCGCTCGTTGTCGAGATGGAAGGCGCCATCGACCACGATGCGGTCGCCGGCCTTCACACCGTTCTGCACCACGCGCATGCCGTCGCTCTCGGCGCCCAGCTTGACCTTGGTGAGGCGGTACTTGTTGCCCGGCATCTCGACATAGACCAGCTCGTCGTTGCCGTCGCGAACCACCGAGGCGGCCGGGATCACCAGCTGGTCGACCGGCTTGCCGGCGATCAGCATGCTGGCCAGCATGGCAGGCTTGAGGCGGCCTTCGCGGTTCTCCAGCTCGGTGCGGACCAGCACCGTGCGCGACTGCGGGTTGACCGTGCGGCCGACGTAGATCAGCTTGCCGGTGATGCTCTTGCTGCCCGCACCGTTGCCAAGCGAAGGCACCTCGATGTCAACGCTCTGCCCTTCGGCCACCTGGGCGGCCTGCTGCTCGGGCACCTCGGCCACCACCCACACGCGCGAAAGGTCTGCCACGGTATAGAGCGCATCGGCCGGCTGCACCACCTGTCCTTGCGCCACGTTGCGCTCGACCACGGTGCCGCTGATGCTGGAAAACACCGGCGAATGCGAGTTGATGCTGCCGCTCCTGGCCAGCTCGGCGATCGATGCCTGCGACATGCCCAGCACGCGCAGCTGGTCGCGGTAGGCGCGCATCTCGGCCGAGGCAATCGCCAGCTCGCTCTCGCGGCGCTGCAGCTCGCCGCGGCCGATCACGTCGGCGGCAAACAGCTGGCGCGCGCGCTCGGCGTTGCGGCCCTGCAGCTCGGTCTGGGCCTCGCTCTTCAGGAAGGCCATCTGCGCCGCGCCCAGCTCGCTGCTGTGCAGGCGCGCCAGCACCTGGCCGGCCTTCACTTCCTGGCCCAGGGTGGCATAGAGGTCGGTCACGCGGCCGGTCACGCTGGCGCCGATGCGCGCCACGCGTTGCTCGTCGAAGTCGACACGGCCGGCCACGCGCAGCATCTCGCTGAACGGGGAGGTGGCCACCGGCGCCACCTTCAGCCCCTGCTGCAGGTTGCCCTCGGGCTGGATCACGCCGGGCGGCAGCTTGGGCGCTTCGGCGACGGGTTCAGGTTTTTCGGAGCAGGCCGCCAGGCTGAACGTCAGGACGGCAGCGGCCGTCAGCGAAAGCAGGAAATTGGGACGCATGGTTATTTCTGTTCGATGGTGGAGGTCGGCTGCAGGCCCGGCGCTGCGGTGGCGCCCGGGGCGGTCGACATAAGCTTTTCGATCTGGATGGCGGCCACCTGCAGGTCGTACTGGGCGGCAATCAGGTCATTGCGCGCGCCGCGCAGCACGCGCTGGGCATCGAGGTAGTCCAGGATGCCGCGCTCGCCGAAGCGGTAGGCGGACTCGGCCACGCCCAGCGCCGACTCGGCCTCGCGCACGATGCCGGACTCAAGCGCCGTCACCTGGGCCTGGTTGATCTCGTACTGGCGGTAGGCGCCTTCCAGCTCCTGCGTCAGCTCGAACTCGCGCGCTTCCAGGGCGCTGCGCGCCTGCGTGGCCTGCGCCGTGGCCTCGCCCACCGGGCCGCTGCGGCGGTCCCACAGCGGGATGGTCAGGACCAGACCGATCTGCGAGACGTTGTTGTCAGGCTGGCGGTCGGTGCTGGCGCGCACCGCCACCTCGGGCCAGCGCAGCGACTTCTGGTAGTTCACGCCCAGCTGCGCGCGCTCCAGCTCCATGCGGCGCTGGACCAGCTCGGCATTGCTGGCGGTCATGGTGTCGCGCAGCACCGGCAGCGGCGGCACGTCGGGCGACTGGCCCAGGGTGCCGGCCAGCCCATACTGGCCCGGCATGGCACCGCCCACCTGCTGGCGCAGCGCGGCCTTGGCCTGGTTGACGCGCAGCCCGGCGGTCTGCTGGCTCTTCTGCGAGGCCAGCAGTTCGGTCTCGGCCTTGATCAGTTCATAGCGCGGCGCCTCGCCCACCTCCACGCGCAGGCGCGCCCGCGAATGGATCTGGCGCATCATCGCCAGGTCTTCCTCGGCGGCATGCAGCTCGCTCTCGCGGCGCAGCACCTCGTAGTAGGCGGTCTTCACGCGCGCGGCCAGGTCGGCCCGGAAGCCTTGCCGCATGGCCTGCGACGACTCCAGCCCGCGGGTGGCCATGGCCTCGCGCAGGCTGCGCTGGTGCGGGTAGTCCAGCTTCTGCACCACGGCGTAGCTGGGCGCATTGCCGCTGGTCACGCCCGGCTGCTTGCCGGACAAGCGGCCGTACATCACTTCCACCTGCGGGTTGGGATAGGCACGTGCGCTGCTGATGGCCGCGCTGGCGGCATCGACACCGGCCTCGGCAGCGGCCACGCCCTTGTTGGTGGACTGGGCCAGGTCGAGCAGTTGGGGCAGCGAGTAGGCAGGTCCCGCCTGGGCGCCAGCCGATGGGGCGGATGCGGGCTTGGGCACCGCCGCGGCCGCCAGGATGGCGGAGCCCGGCATGGGTGCGGCAGCAGATTTGGTCAGGGGCGCGGGGGCGGCCGGCGCGGCACCGGCCGCGTCCGTTGCCTTCGGGGACACCCCGCCTTGTGCGCCGGCATGGGCCGGGGCAGCGGCGAGCGCGATCAGCGAAAGCGACGCGATCAGGGTCAGCTTGGTTGTTGTCATGAGTCGGGAAAGCAAGCAATACGGCTGCCTGTCGCCATGCTGCCGCCCGCCCCGGGGCGAGCGGTCACTTGGACGCGATCACGGCAGGACGCACAACGGCAGCGGCTTGCCCGCGCGGTCAGGCAGCAGGCAGGCTGGCGATATCAGGCAAGGGGGGCGCGGCCCGCGGCACGGCGGCGGCATGCTGCAGCGCGTGCGGTGCGGGCGCAGGAAACGCTCAGGCGCGGGAAATGGGTGGCCGGAAGAAGGCCGAAGGCGGCGGCTCGGCGCGGCCAGGCGGATGCTGGGCGACGTCGCGGGAGGGCAGCAGCAGCTTCACTGGCGGCAAGGCAATCAGGGCGCTGGATTCCTCGATCTCGTCGAGCAGGTCGAGGGGATCGAGCAGATCCGCCGACCAGATATTGCAATACCCGGGGGGCGGGTCGTCGCAGATATCGTCGTCATGCAAGCCGTCGTCACCGGGCACGATGATCCGGCCCAGGTCGTCAACCGGCTGCGCCGCCGCCAGGTCCACCAGGTCAACGCTGGCCGGCGCCTGCAACGTCGCGCGCGCGTCCGCCACTGCTCCGAAGGAGAGCAGCGACAGGCACATGGCAGTCAGCAGCAGGAACAACAGTCGCATTGGATCGGGGGCATTGGCGGCATCGCCAGCCGGCCCGCTGTCGGGGGCTGGCCGGTGTGATGCTGCAGGACAGCATTGTAACTGAACGATTACGATTGACAGGGAATCGTTACGTTCGTTCCCTTGCTGTAGAGAGATCGGGCGCCTGCAAGGTCTTTCAGACTCGTCCAATTTCGGCCAATCCCGCTCCCCAGCTACGCTCCGGGCAATGCTTCCAGCCACTGTGAGCCGGTCTGTTCATCCATCTGTTCGTGTTTTTGTAATACAAAAATGAGATACAAATGAGCGCTATACTTCCGTATTACCCAAGTACGGAGCCATTCATGCAAGGGACGACCTTGTCCTTCCGCGCCGGCGAAGAACTGGCCGACCAGACTCGCGCGCTGGCAAAGGCATCGGGGCAAAAAACTTCCGACTACATCCGCGATGCCGTGCGCGAGAAGAACGAGCGGGAAATGGCATCCCGTATCGCCATGCTTTCCCGGAAGCTCTCGGCAAAGCACCTGGCCGCCAGCGAGGACATGGACGCATCGGCCGGAGACGGGCTTGACTGAGCTGAAGCGCGGGCAGATCTGGGAGGTCGACCTCAATCCCCTGACGCATCGGGAAGAACCGGCCAAGCGCAACCGGCCGGCGCTGGTCATCCAGACGGATTTGCTCAATGATGCCGGTCATCCGACCACGATCATCGTGCCGGGCACATCACAAATCGAGCGCGAGGATTGTTTTCCGTTGCGGGTCGCGCTGGGCAAGCTGCCTGGCCTGGCCTATGAGACGGACCTGCTGATCGACCAGGTCCGAGCGGTGTCCAATCGCCGGTTCATGGGCGGCCGGCCGGTAGCCACGCTGGCGCCCAATCACCTGCGCAAGGTGGAAGAGGCCATGCGTCTGCTGCTCCGCCTCTAGGCCTTCCGGTCTTGTCGCCAGCCTCGCTGCATGATATGCAGCGTCAGTGCATATCATGCAGCGGCCCTACACCACCCTGAACCCATGCGTCCCATCGCGCTCCAGTTGCGCGATCAGGCCGAACTCCCAGTCCAGGTAGCCCTGCATCGCCTCGCGCGGGTTGTCGGTGCCCTCATACGGCCGGCGGTAGCGGTCGGTGCGTTCCGAGGCTAGACGGGTTTCCCCGCTTTCCAGCGGCAGGCCTGCGGCGATCCACGCCTGGGTGCCGCCTTCCAGCACCAACACTTCCGCATCGGTCAGGCGCCGCAGGTCGGCGGCGGCAAAGCGCGCCAGCAGGCTCGAACCGCAGGTGAGCACGTAGCGCCTGGGCTGCGGGATGCGTGGCAGCGTGTCCGCCAGCTGCGCGCGAATGACGAAGTACGCGCCGGGAATATGGCGCTTGACGTAGTTGGCGCTGGTGGTGAAGTCGAGGACAGCGGTGCTGCCATCGCCTGCGTCAATCCATGTAGCCAGTTCGGCTGCAGTGACGGTCGATACCGGCGCTGACGCCGGCACCGGTGCGCTGACCGCGCCGGTTTCGCTACGTTCTGCCGCTTTCACCGGTTCCACCACCCAGACGTCCCAGCCCATCTGCGCCAGCCATGAGGCGGTCATGCTGGCGCGCACGTCGTCATCATCCGCCAGCACAATGCGCGCACCGCGCACCGGAGCGGAATGGTCGGTCTCCTGCACCAGCTGGCCGCCCGGCGCGTTGACAAAGCCCGGCAGGTGGCCGTCTGCGAATTCCTCAGGCGTGCGCACGTCGAAGCGGTACACGGTGCGGCTGGGCTGCTGCAGCGTTTCGATCTGGGCCAGCGCAACGCGGCGCACGCCGGCCCGGTCGGCGATCTCGCGCGCGCCACGGCGGGCACTGTCGCGGTTGGCGTCGCTGACCGCGGCAGGGGCGCGGCGGCTGGCACCGTGGTCCAGTTGCTGGCCGGCCAGGGTCCAGCCGATGGTGCCGTTGCGCAGCGCCGCCACCGGGTTGGGGATGCCGGCGTTGACCAGCGACTGGGTGCCGATGATGCTGCGCGTGCGCCCGGCGCAGTTGACGATCACGCGCGTGTTCGGATCGGGCGCCAGCTCGCGCACGCGCAGCACCAGTTCGGCCCCCGGCACGCTGGTGGCGGTGGGGATGTTCATGGTCTGGTACTCGTCGAAGCGGCGCGCGTCGACGATCACCACATCGGCCTTGGTATCGATCAATGCCTGCACTTCCTCGGCGGCCAGCGACGGCGTGTGGCGCTTTGCCTCAACCACCTCGCCGAACGACTTGCTCGGCACGTTGACGTCGCGGAACACCTCGCCGCCGCCGTCGATCCAGGCGCGCAGTCCGCCTTCCAGCAGATGCACGCGCGTATAGCCCAGCTCGCGCAGCACGGCCGCGGCGCGCGGCGCCAGGTCAGTGCCGGCGTATTCGCCGTAGACGACGATCAGCGTGTCGCGGCGCGGGATACGCGCCCACGCTTCGATTTCAAGCTTCGACAGCGGGAAGTTGGCGGCCCACAGCGGGTGTTCCTGGGCGAATGGATCTTCCTCGCGCACATCGATCAAGGCGATCTCGTCACGGTTGAGCAGCGCCTTGCGCACCGCGTCGCGCGAATACGTTGGAAAGGCCGGTGCGGCTTGCGTAGCAGTAATCGTGGTCATGACTGGGCAACTTCGCGGGAACGGTCCCACAGGTTAGGCAGGGTCCGGTTGGAATAGCCGGAGATAAAGGGCTTGCGCGTGCCGTCCTCGGCATAGACCGAACGCCGCACCGCACCGATATTGGCGCCGTACACATGGATGCTGACCGAGACGCGGTCGTCATGCACGTTGTTGACAAGGTGGATATCGCCGACCGTGGGCGACACGGCCTCGACCTGACCGGGCAGCAGGCGCACGGCGTCGCCATGCGGCACAGGCCGGCCGCCGGCGTCGAGCGCGAACGGCTGCGAGTCTTCCGCGCCGCGCAGCATGCCGATCAGGCCCCATACGGTGTGGTCGTGGATAGGCGTGCGCTGCCCCGGCCCCCAGACAAAGCTGACGACCGAGAAGCGTTCGGCGGAATCGCAATGCAGCAGGTGCTGCTGGTAGTACTCGGGATGCGCCTGCGCCCAGGCATCGGGCAGCCAGTCGTCGCGCGCGACCAGCTTTGCCAGCAGCGCCCCGCCTTCGCGCAGGATGCGGGGCTCGTCCGGGTGCTGATCCAGCAGCGCGGCTAGGCCGGTGATGAAGTCGCGCAGCGGCGCGAGCGTGTTGGGGGTGGGGGTGCTGCCCATGGGAATGACTCCGGAGTGTCTCGTTCTGGTTTGCCGGCGCGCCGGGCGCCTGCGCTGCGGCCCTCTGCGGGGCGGTGCTGCTGCAAACATAGCACGGCCAGGCAGGCCCGCGCTTACAGGCCAAGCTGCGCCCGCCCGGCGGCGACCAGGATGGAATCGTTTTGCGGCGTATGGATGCGGCTGCACAGCACGTCGCGGTAGTGGCGCTCGAGCGGGTTGTTGCGGCTCAGGCCGTGGTTGCCGGATAGCTGCAGCGCCAGCTCCACCGCGCGGATCGCATTGCCAGTCACGGTGTACTTGAGCAGCCCGCTGTCGGCCGGCGTGGGCGCCTCGCCCGCGTCGGTGCGCGCGGCGGCATCGTCCAGCAACACCTGGTTGGCCCGCAGCAACGCGGCGATCTCGCCGATGGCTTCCTGCACGCGCGGCAGCGTGGCCAGCGGCGCGCCCAGGCTGCCGGGCGCGCGCTCGCGAACGAAATCGCCGATCCATGCGGCGGCAGCGCGTGCCACCGCGTCATAGAGGCTGCCCAGCAGCACGATCATCCAGGCCTGCTGGTCTGCGTTGGCGTCGATGTCGGCCTGACTGGCACCGGCCGGCGCCCATGCTGACGGCGGGCGGATATCAACCGCGTGGTCAGGCGGGATCCAGACGTTGTCGAGCACGGTCTCGTGGCTGCCGGAAGCGCGCAGGCCAAGGTGGTTCCAGTTCTCGACGATGCGCACGCCCGCGATGCCGGCCGCCGGTCCGGGCACCAGGAACACGCCCATGCGCGGCTGAGGCTCATCGGTGCGCGCCCATACCGCCAGCCAGCGCAGCGCTGGAATACCGGTGCTGTACAGCTTGCGCCCGCTGATGCGCCAGCCGTCGGCCACGCGCGTGGCCACCGTGGCCGGCAGGCCGCCACGTGCCGGCGATCCCAGTTCCGGTTCCACCCGCAGCGCGTTGATCAGCGCACCGTCCTGCACCGCACTGGCATAGACCTGGTCGCGCACGGTGTGCGGCCAGTGCGAATCGGCGCGGGCGATCGCGCGGTGCTGCAGGTAGGTCATGGTCAGCACCAGCGCCGTTGCGGCATCGCCGCCCGCCACCGCCGCCACGATGCGGCGCGCCTGCGCCAGGCCCGCCCCGCCGCCGCCCTGCGCGTGCGGCACCACCTGCGCAACCAGGCCATTGGCATGCAGCTGCGCAAAGTTGTCGTGCGGAAAGCTGGCAGCGGCATCGTGCGCGCCGGCACTGGCGGCAAAGCGCAAGGACAGCCCGGCCAGCACCTCGCCAAGGCGCGCTTCGCTGCTGGGCAGCCTGCGCAGGGTAGACGTTAAAGACATGGAAAAAGACTCCGGAAAGGATGACGACTAGGCGCGCTGCCCGCACCGAATGCCGCCTAGCGTAGCGCCGGCACCGCATTACGAAAAGGACGCTTATTGAATATGGACCGTCGTTTTTATTCGTTAGCGAGCGCGCGCACGTGTCGTACTTTCTGCCTCAGCCCAACACCATCCGGGCGGTCACGCTGCCGCCCTCACCGAACACAGGAGAACGCGCATGAGCGTCGATTTCATCGGAATGATCCAGAGCCAGAAGCAGTCCGAGATCCATCCGCCATCAGGCCCGGTGATCGATCGCAACTATGTGCGCGCGTTTGCCCAGGCCCATGAGCAGGCCGGCTTTGACCGCATCCTGGTGCCGCACCATTCCACCGGCCCGTCGGCCACGCTGACCATCGCCTACGCGGCCAGCGTGACCGAGCGCATCCACTTCATGCTGGCGCACCGCCCCGGCTTTACCGCACCGACGCTGGCCGCGCGCCAGATCGCCACGCTCGACCAGTTCAGCGGCGGCCGCCTCGGGGTGCACTTCATCTCGGGCGGCTCGGACAGCGAGCAGCAGCGCGACGGCGACTTCCTCGACCATGACCAGCGCTATGCGCGCACCGACGAGTACCTGCACATCCTGCGCCGCATCTGGACCGAGCCCGCACCGTTCGACCACGAAGGCCAGTTCTACCGCTTTACGCAGGGCTTTTCGGAGGTCAAGCCCGCGCAGCAGCCGCATGTGCCGGTCTACTTCGGCGGCGCATCGGAAGCGGCGCTGGCAGTGGCCGGCAAGCATGCCGACGTCTACGCGCTGTGGGGCGAGTCGCTCGAGCAGGTGCGCGAGCTGACCGGCCGCGTGCGTGCCGAAGCCGCGCAGCACGGCCGCACGGTGCGCTTCTCGGTGTCGTTCCGCCCGGTGCTGGCCGAGACCGAAGAAAAAGCCTGGGCCCGCGCCGACAGCATCCTGGAGCGCACCCGCGCCCTGCGCGTGCAGGCCGGCTACAGCCGCGGCGGCCCGCAGCAGAGCGAAGGTGCACGGCGCCTGCTCGCTGCGGCCGACCAAGGCGACCGGGTCGACCAGCGCCTGTGGACCGCGATCGCGCGCGAGACCGGCGGGCGCTCCAATTCCACCGGGCTGGTCGGCACGCCGGAGCAGGTGGCGCAGGCCCTGCTGGCGTACTACGAACTGGGCGTCACCACCTTCCTGATCCGCGGCTTCGATCCGCTGGAAGACGCCATCGACTATGGCCGCGAGCTGATCCCGCGCGTGCGCGAGCTGGTGGCGCAGCACGACGCCGCGCAGCGGGCGGAGCGCAAGGCCGCCTGATGGCCTCACCAAACAACACAACGAAGACGGGGAGTTTCACAATGAGCCAAGACAAGAACAATGATGCCGACCCGCGCCGGCGCAGCGTGCTGCGGCTGGCCGGCGCCGCGGCCATCGCCGCGCCATCGCTGATCCTTGGGCGCCAGGCCTGGTCGGCGCCGCGCAAGCTGACCTTCGCGTGGAACCAGAACTCCTTCTGCCTGACGCCGATCGTGGTGGCGCAGGAGAAGGGCTTCTTCGAGAAGAATGGCCTGCAGGTCGACCTGATCAACTACAGCGGCTCGACCGACCAGTTGCTGGAATCGATCGCCACCGGCAAGGCCGATGCCGCGGTCGGCATGATCCACCGCTGGCTCAAGCCGCTGGAAGCCGGCTTCGACGTCAAGATCATCGGCAGCTCGCACGGCGGCTGCGTGCGGCTGGTGGGATCGAAAGCGGCGGGGGTCACCAGCCTGCAGCAGCTGAAGGGAAAGACCGTAGGCGTCAGCGACCTGGCGGCGCCGGGCAAGCACTTCTTCACCATCCTGCTGGCCAAGAACGGCATCGACCCGGACAAGGACATCACCTGGCGCCAGTACCCGGCCGACCTGCTGGGCGTGGCGGTGGACAAGGGCGAGATCCAGGCGATCGCCGACGGCGACCCCAACCTCTACCTGCTGGAAAAGCGCACCAACGGCGCCTACGTGGAACTGGCCACCAACCTCACCGGCGAGTACGCGCGCAAGGTCTGCTGCGTGGTCGGCGCCCGCGGCGAGCTGGTGCGCAACGACCGCCCCGCGGCCACGTCGCTGGCGCGCGCCATCGTGCAGGCCACCGACTACGTCAACGAGAACCCCAACGAGGCCGCCAGGGTCTTCGCCAAGTACTCGCCCAAGATCAACCCGGAAGACCTGCGCAAGCTCTACGCCACGCTGACCTATACCCACCACCCGACCGGCGTCGACCTGCGCGACGAGATCGCCTTCTACGCCGATGATTTCCGCCGCATCGGCGTGCTGAAGAAGACCACCGATGCCAAACGCCTGGCGCAGCACGTCTACGCCAATGTGCTGGGGTGATGCCATGACGACAAGCCAACCTGCATTCGACGCCGGGCTGGCGCGCAAGCCAGCCGCGGCACCCGTGCCACATGCCGCTGCAAGCGCGCGCGCGTCCGGCCCGGTCTGGGCCACCGGCATCCTCGCCGCGCTGGCGTGGGCCGTGTTCGGCGCGCTGACGTGGCTGTGGCCCAACCATGCGGTAGGCTTCAGCGACTGGGCCTATACGGCGGAACTGGGCATCGCCGCGCTGGCGGGCGCCGCGTTGCTGGCACTGGTTGCGCTGGCCGGCCAGCGGGTCCGGGCGGCGCAACGCGCGCTGGCCGCGCTGCGCGCCGCCGGCCCGTGGCTGGTGGCGCTGCCCGTGGCCCTGGCCGCGTGGGAAATCCTGACCGCCAAGACCGCCATCCTGCCCACGCCCTTCTTCGCGCCGCCACAGGCGCTGATCGAGGTCTATGCCGACGACTGGCGGCGCCTCGGCGACAGCGTGCTGAACACGCTCAGGCTGCTCGGGCTGGGCGTGGCCTATGGCGGGCTGGCCGGCTTCCTGGTGGGCGTGTCGATCGGCTGGTCGCGCCGCATCGGCTACTGGGTGCATCCGGTGCTGCGCGTGCTGGGCCCGCTGCCGTCAACCGCGCTGCTGCCGCTGACCTTCTACTTCTTCCCGTCGAGCTATTCCGCCGCGGTGTTCCTGATCGCGCTGGCCACGGCCTTCCCGGTGGCGGTGCTGACGTGGTCAGGCGTGGGCGGCGTCAACAAGAGCTACTACGACGTGGCGCGCACCATGGGCGCCTCGGGCTGGTTCCTGGTGCTGCGCGTGGCGATCCCGGCGGCGCTGCCGCAGGTATTCGTCGGCCTGTTCATGGGGCTGGGCGCTTCGTTCTCGGTGCTGGTGACGGCGGAGATGATGGGCGTGAAGTCGGGCCTGGGCTGGTACCTGACGTGGGCGCAGGGCTGGGCTTCGTACGTCAATATGTATGCGGCGCTGATCGTGATGGCGCTGCTGTTCTCGGGCGTGATCACGTTGCTGTTCGTGGCGCGTGACCGCGTGCTGTCGTGGCAGAAGGGGACGGTGAAATGGTGAGTGTTGCAGAACGACGGGAGAGGACAGTTGACGCCGTGGGGAGCAAGGCCCCGGAATCCCTGACCGGTGCCCGCATCGACATCCACCAGGTCAGCCACTGGTTCGGCAGCGGCAGCGACCGGCTGCAGGTGCTGGACGGCGTCGACCTGAGCGTCGCACCGGGCGAATTCGTCGCGCTGCTGGGGCCCAGCGGTTGCGGCAAGTCCACGCTGCTGCGGCTGGTGGCAGGGCTAGACCAGCCCTCTTCCGGCGAGATCCTGCAGGACGGCACCCCGATCACAGACCCGGACCCGTCGCGCATCGTGGTGTTCCAGGACCCCACGCTGTACCCGTGGCGGCGGGTATGGGACAACGTCGCGCTGGGCCTGCAGGCGCGCGGCGTGCTGGCAAGCCAGCGTCCGCGCGTGGATGACGCGCTGCGGCGCGTAGGGCTGGAGACCTTCGCCCGCGCCTTCCCGCACCAGCTCTCCGGCGGCATGGCGCAGCGCGTGGCGCTGGCGCGCGCGCTGGTCAACGATCCGCGCCTGCTGGTGCTGGACGAGCCGCTGGGCAAGCTGGATTCGCTGACGCGGCTGGCGATGCAGAGCGACCTGGTCGATCTGTGGCAACGTTCGCGCTTTTCGGCGCTGCTGGTCACGCACGACGTGGAGGAAGCGCTGTTCCTGGCGCAGCGCGTGATCATCTTCAGCCAGCGTCCGGCACGCATCACGGCGGAGATCCGGGTCGACCTGCCCTACCCGCGCCATCGCGGCGATCCGCGGCTGACCGGGCTGCGGCACGAAGCGCTGCGCCACCTGGGGCTGGACGCGAGCTGGTAATGGCATCGCGCTTCACCTCGCGGGCCGCCCGATGAGCGGCCCGCCTCCGCAGGCATGGCTCAATGCACTGCTGGTCCTGATCGAAAAATTCCAGCTGGCCCTGTTGTCGCTGTGGCATGCCCTTGGCCTGACCGGCGACAGCCACGGCCAGCCCGCGTGGCCGTGGGCACGGCGCGTGGCGGGCGAAACCCTGCTGATCGACCTGGGCCTCGCGCGCCAGGTCGGCCTGAGCCTGTGCGCCCTTGTCTTTGCCGTGCTGGCCATTACCGCCGCGCTGGCATGGCGACGCCATCGCGGCGTGCTGCTGGCCGCCGGTGCGCTCGCCCTGGTAGCGGCACCCTGGCCCAGCGCAGCGCTGCTATTGGTGCCGGCCGCGCCGACCAGCTTCCACGCCAGCCCTACCCGCTTCTCCGTCGATGCCATCGCGCTCGGCGCCCGGGTCTATGCGCAGCATTGCGCCAGCTGCCACGGCGCGGACGGGCGCGGGGAAGGCCCGCTGGCCGCCAGCCTGGCGCAGTGGCCGCCCACGCTGGTCAGCCCGCTGCTGGCGCGCCGCGCCGATGGCGAGCTGTTCTGGCATGTGCTGGCCGGCATGCGCGACCGTCACGGCCGGCCCACCATGCCGGCCTTCCGCGACACCCTGGGCGACGGTGAGGCCTGGGCCGTGATCGACTACATGAAGGCGTTGTCGGCTGGCAGCGGCGCCGGTGCCGACGGCAACTGGCCGGTACCGCTGCGGCTGCCGGAAATGGCCGTCCGCTGCGTCGATGCCGCGCCTCTGGCACTGTCGCAGTGGCGCGCGGACCAGCGCGTGCGGCTGGTGGCTGTCGACGGGGCGGCGCCGTTGCCGTATGAGGATCCCCGCTTCCTGACCGTGCTGGTCACGCCCGACGGGCGCCCGCCGGCGCAGGTGCCGCGCTTTCGTGCCGGCTGCACGGCCACGTCGCCGCATGCGTGGCAGGCGGTGGCGGCAATCGCCGGTGAATCGCCCGCACGGCTGGCGGGGACCCAGCTGCTGGCTGACCGCACCGGGTGGCTGCGCGCGCGTGGTGCGCCCGGCCGGCAATGGTCAGATGCAGACCTTGTGTGCGTGTCAGGGCCCAGCGCCAGCGCCCCGCGCAATGCTGCGGAACCAGCAGATGGCCTGACCGCCCTGCTCCTGCGCATGGACGCCGAGCCAGTGCGCTTCGTCAAGGGCGGCTTTATCCATTGATCGCGTCCACCGTGCGCCTTGGCCGTCGTCCTCCCGGATTATTCGCTGCCAGCGAATTCTGACTTTCCATCCATTGCGCTGATTGCCCTCGCTCCTGCCAGTAACCTGCGCACGAAGACAAAGCCAACGTGGATCGGTGACATGATGCAGACAGGGATGGCCGTGGCAAGCGCAGCTTGCCGGCCTGCGGCGTGAGCCCCATGAGAGGGGCCCGGGAACTGCAAGGCATCCTGCTGATAGTGGCGGCGGTAGCCTGCTTCGCTGCGCTCGACACGCTGACAAAGATCGCCGGCGCAACCGTTCCAGTCGTGATGGCGCTATGGCTGCGCTACCTGGCGCAGGCGGCGCTGACCGGCGCGGTGTTGCTGCCGGCTCGCGGCCGCGCCCTGCTGCGCACGCGCCGGCCGCTGCTGCAGTGCGCGCGTGCGGTGGCGATGCTGCTGTCCAGCGGCTGCGCGTTCTTCAGCCTGCAAGTCCTGCCGGTAGGCGAGTTCACCGCCGTGGTGAGCCTGACGCCGCTGGCGATGGCGCTGGCCGCGGCCGCCATGCTTGGCGAACGCGTGTCGGCCGTGCGGTGGCTGTTTCTGTTGACGGGATTTGTCGGGGCCCTGGTGGTGATCCGGCCGGGCGCCGGCCTGCAGCTCGCGATGCTGTTGCCGCTGGGGGCAGTGCTGTCCAATGCCGCATACCAGTTGCTGACCGGCGTGCTGACCCGTGCCGATGGCGTCGGGACCACGCACTTCTATACAGGCTGCGTTGCCACGGTGCTGCTCTCGGCAGCGCTGCCGGGCGCATGGACCTCGCAACTCACGGCATTGCACTGGTGCCTGCTCGCAGGCATGGCGCTCGCCGGCACCGCCGGCCACCTGTTCCTGGTTCTTGCCTATGCGCGCGCGCCGGTCAGCCTGCTTACCCCTTATCTCTACCTGCAGATCGCCTTTGCGATGCTTGGCGGCTGGCTGGCATTCTCCTATCTGCCCGATGCGTGGTCCGTGCTCGGCGTTGCGGTGATCGCCGCCAGCGGCGTGGGCGGCACTGTGGCGGCGGCCCGCAGCCGGGAGCTGCCGGGGCGGCCCGTCGGGGCGACATAGCCGCCCCGCTGCCGCCGTCAGTCCAGCCCGAGCAGCGCCCGCGCCTGTGCCGGCGTTGCCACCGCCCGGCCGTACTGCCCGCAAAGCTGCGCCACGCGGCCAACCAGTTGCGCGTTGCTGGCTGCCAGTGTGTCCTTGTCCCAGCGGATGTTGTCTTCCAGACCGGTACGGCAGTGTCCGCCGAGCTCCAGCGTCCAGTGATTGACTTCCAGCTGGTGGCGGCCGATGCCGGCAGCCGTCCATGTCGCGCCCGGCAGCAGCTTTTGCAGTTGCTCGACCTGGAACGCCAGGATCTCGCGCCGCGCCGGCAGCGCATTGCGGATGCCGAACACGAACTGCACGTGCGGCGGCGCCGCGATCAGCCCGTCTTTCACCAGTTCCGCCGTGTTGTAGAGCATCGCCAGGTCGAAGATCTCGATTTCCGGCTTGACGTGGAATTCCCGCATCGTGGTGGCCAGCGTGCGCACGAAGTCTGGCGGGTTTTCGTAGACGCTGGTGGGAAAGTTGACCGAGCCGGTGGCAAGTGAAGCCATGTCTGGCCGCAGATGGAGCATCGCGCCGCGCTGGCTGGCCTCGCGGCCGCGTCCGCCGGTGGAGAACTGCACGATCATGCCCGGGCAGTGTTTGCGGATGCCTTCCTGCAGCGCGGCGAATCGCGTCGGATCGGAGCTCGAATTTTCCAGTTCGTCGCGCACGTGCAGGTGAACCAGCGTGGCACCGGCCTCATAGCTGGCGTGCGTGCTTTCGATCTGTTCAGCCACCGAAATGGGCACGGCCGGGTTGTCTTTCTTGCGCGGCACGGAACCGGTGATGGCCACGGAAATGATGCACGGCTCTTGCATGGAATGTCTCCTGTAGGGAATGTTGTGAGCGGATGACGATGATGTTCAGCTGTGCCGCAGCTGCGCCTGTGCGGCCATGCGCACCGAAGCGTTGACCGCGCCGTAGCCGGTGTAGCCGCTGCGTTGCACGAGTTCGAAGAAAAACCGTTCGTGGAACGGCTCGGTGTAGGCGTGCAGGAATTCACCGTGGGCGTCGCGGTCGTAGAGCAGGCCGAGACCTTGCAGGCGTTCCAGCAGCGCGTCGTCGAGCGCGAGCCGCGCGGCCACGTCGTCGTAGTAGTTGTCCGGCACGTGGAGCATCGCGGCGCGGGTGCGGTCGATGGCTTCCAGCGTCTGCCCGATGTGTTCCGACCGGAAGGCGATGTGGTGCACGCCCGAGCCCGCGTAAGCGGCGACAAAGCGCCCGGTGGCGGTGCGGCCGCTCTCGGACACGTTGAGCGGGATGCGAACATGCTGGCCGGGGCTGACCATGGCGCGGCTCTTCACCAGGCCGTACGGATCGGCGATCTCATGCACGGCCTCCGGCCGCATGGCGAACACCGAGCGGTAGAACAGCACGAAGCTGTCGAGCCGGTTCGCCGGCAGCGCCTGCGCGATATGGTCGATGGCGGACAACCCGGCGCCGTGGTGGACGGTTTGCGCGGGCGTATCGAGCACGAAGTCGCTCTCATAGATGCTGCGGTCGGCGTCGCGGTCGTCGATCAGGTGGAACAGCATGCCGTCGGGCGAGCGCAGCGCCGGGATCACGCGCTCGTCGGGCCCCACCGGCTCGCGCCACTCCTTGCACAGCAGCGCGCGGGCGCGCGCCACGGCGCGGCGTGCGTCGTCCACTTTCAGGCCGATGGCGCACACCGACGGGCCGTGCAGTTGGAAGTGCTCGGCGGCGGCGCTGTCCTGCTCGGCATTCAGGATCAGGTTGACGCCGCCCTGGCGGTACAGGTCCACCGCCTTGGAGCGATGGCGGCCGGCATGGGCAAAGCCCAGCGATTCCAGCCGTTGCGCGAGTTCGCGGCCAGCCACGTAATCGACGGCAAACTCGACGAAGTCCACGCCGTCCAGCACCGGCGGCGCAGGCAGCGGCGTGCCGCCCGCCTCGGACTCCAGCCAGATCAGCGAGCGCAGCCCGTCTTGCGCGGTCAGCCGTGCCGGCGCCGCACGGAAGTCGTCGTTGAAGACCTCCAGCGACAACGGCCCGTTGTAGCCCGCCTGCAGCACGGCGTGGGTGAAATCGGTCACCGGCAGGTCGCCCTGCCCGGGAAAGTTGCGGTAGTGGCGGCTCCACGACAGCACGTCCATCGACAGGCGTGGCGCGTCGGCCAGCTGCACAAAGAAGATCTTGTCCGCCGGAACAACATCCAGGCCCTGCAGCGAATCGCCCAGCGACAGCGTATGGAAGCTGTCCAGCACCAGCCCCAGGGCGGGGTGGTCGGCGCGCTGCACGATGTCCCACGCCTGCCGCCAGCGGCGCGTATGGCGGCCCCAGGCAAGCGCCTCGTAACCGACGCGCAGCCCGCGCCGTGCGGCGGCCTCTGCCATCCGGCGCAGGCCGGCGGCAGCGCGGGCGGGGTCGTCGATGGCCACCTCCTGCACATTGCTGCACACCAGCACCATCTCCGCGCCAAGCTGCTCCATCACGTCGAACTTGCGTTCGGCGCGCGCCATATTGCGGACAAACAGGTCATCCGGCATGGCCTCGAAGTCGCGCAGCGGCTGGTAGAGCAGGATCTGCAGGCCGAGGTCGGCAGCCATGCGGCGCACTTCGGCCGGTGAGCCGTCGAAATGCAGCAGGTCGTTCTCGAAGATCTCCACGCCGTCGAAACCCGCGGCCGCGGCGGCTTCCAGTTTTTCCGGCAACGTGCCAGACAGCGAGACGGTGGCGATCGATTTCGGGAGAGGCCTGCGGGCTGCGGTCATGGCGATAGCGAGGTGGCGACGGTATTGCCCCAAAGGTTATGAGCGAGCCAGCCCGCCAACAACCACAATTCGCGCGAAAGCGTGCGACAATCGCTCCATTGCGATCATCGTTCGCGCGAAACTCGGGTTAACCATGGAAAATGAACCGCTGAACCGGCGCGACTGGATCGCCGGGCTCGAAAAAGGCCTGGCCATCCTGGAGGCCTTCGACAACGACCATCCGCGCCTCACGCCCACGCAGGCGGCGCAGCTGACCGGCCTGACGCGCACGGCTGCGCGTCGCTACCTGCTGACGCTGGAGCACCTCGGCTACACCACCAGCGACGGCACGCTGTTCAGCCTGACGCCGCGCGTGCTCAAGGTGGGTTGGTCGTATTTCGACTCGGCGCGGCTGCCGCGCACGGTGCAGCCGTTCCTGCAGCAGATCACCGCGCAGCTCGGCGAGGCGGCCTACCTGAGCGTGCTCGATGGCTGGGAGCTGGTGTTTATCGCCCGCACCAGCACCAGCCGCGTGATGAGCACCGGCTTCGTGCTGGGGGCACGGGTGCCGGCGCCGCTGGGCTCGGCGGGGGTGATGATGCTGGCCTCGCGCCCCGAGCAGCAGGTGCGCGAATGGCTGGAATCTGTCGTGCTCGCGCCCTACACCCCTTACACCATCCTGCAGCATGAGCGCCTGCTCGAAGAGATCCGCAAGGCCGGCGCGCAGGGCTATGCGATGCTGGAGCAGCAGTTGCAGACCGGCGTGCGCGGCATCGCCGTGCCGCTGCGCGACCGCCACGGCAAGGTGATCGCCGCGCTGTCGGTCAATATGCCGATCGGCGATGAGACCGCACAGCAGGCGCTGGACCGGGTATTGCAGGTGTTGCAAGACACCGCGCTGCTGATCATGCGGGTGCTTTAGTCCAGCGTCGTCGCCAGCGCCTGCGGTCCCTGCGACAACTGCGCCTTAAGGAACTCAAGGCACACACGCATCCGCACCGAGGCCGACGCCCGCGCGCTGGTCACGGCCCAGATATCGGCCGGCTGCTGCCAGTCCGGCAGCACGCGCACCAGTTCGCCGGCGCGCACGCTGGCGGCCACGTCCCAGACCGAAGCCATGATGATGCCGAAGCCCTCCAGTGCCCACTGGTGGGTCACGTCGCTGTGGTTCGATGCCATTGGCCCGGTCACTTTCACGGTCTCCCAGCCGTCAGGCCCTTGCAGCCGCCATACGCCAAAGGCCTGGTCGCGTTCGCGCAGTAGCAGGCAGTCGTGCCGGGGCAGCTCGCCCGGGTGCTCCGGCATGCCGCGCCGCGCCAGGTAGGCGGGCGCGGCGCATAGCACGCGGCTGCCACTGGCGATCTTGCTGGCGATCAGGTGCGGCTCCTCGACCTCGCCCACGCGGATGTCGAGGTCGAAGCTTTCGCCGATCAGATCGACGCGCCGGTCGAGCAGCTCCAGCCAGACCTCCAGCCCCGGATGCTGCTGCCGCAGCCGCGACAGCGCCGGTGCCACATGCCTGCGCCCGAGCCGCACGCTGGTGGCGATGCGCAGCAGCCCGCGTGGCTCGCCCCCGGTGGCACCCACGGCTTCCAGCATGCCGTCGACGTCTTCCAGGATCTTCTGCGCCCACGCAAAGGCGCTCTCGCCCTCGGCGGTCACGCTGACGCGGCGCGTGGTGCGGTGGAACAGCTTCGCGCCCAGCATGGTTTCGAGCATGGCGATGCGCTTGCTGACATGTGCCGGCGAGATGCCGGTCTCGTTGGCGGCGGCGATAAAGCTGGCGCGCCGCGCCACCGTGCAGAACAGCCGCAGGTCCCGCAGGAACGGGTCATTGTTCGCCGTCAGCGCATTCTGAGTTTCCATGGCGGTCGATGATGGGATGAAGGGACTAACGATAGGCTATCGGCGATGGCCGCGCCAGCGCCGCGGCCGATTTCAGGAGACATGATGAAGACAGTACTGGTGCTCAATGGGCCCAACCTCAACCTGCTCGGCACCCGCGAGCCCGCGGTCTATGGCAGCGAAACGCTGGCCGATGTGGAGCGCATCTGCCAGCGAGCCGCGCAGCGGCTGGGGCTGGAGGCGCAATGCCGGCAGACCAACCATGAAGGCCAGCTGATCGACTGGATCCATGAGGCGGGGCGGCTGTGCGCGCAAGGGGAAATGGTCGGCGTGGTGCTGAATGCGGGGGCGCTCACGCATACGTCGATTGCATTGCATGATGCGATCAAGGGGGCGGCGGTGCCGCTGATCGAATACCACATCTCCAACGTGCATGCGCGCGAGGCGTTCCGGCACCATTCGTGGATCTCGCCGGTGGCGCGGGCGGTGATGGCGGGGCTGGGGGTGAAGGGGTATGGGTTGGCGGTTGAGGCGCTGGTGCAGTCAGTGACGGCTTGACACTTACCGCGGGCCTGGGAGGTGTCAGGAATTCTGTGTGCTGA
>NZ_JFJW01000246.1:0-15125 GCF_000611125.1 Cupriavidus sp. SK-4 | reverse complement strand
CCGGAGCGGCCCGAACCGCTCCACGTACAACCCCGCCACCCAATCGACAAACACCCGCACCCGCGGCGCCAGCTGCCGGTGGAACGGATACAGCGCTGACACCGGCAAATCCGGGCAGGGCCAGGCCTCAAGCACCGGCACCAGCCGTCCCGCGCGCAGGTGCTCTGCCACGCGGAAGCGCGGCACCTGGATCAGGCCGCAGCCGGCCAGGGCCGCGCTGGTATAGCACTCGGCATCGCTCACCGAGATCCAGCCGCGCGCCTTGAACTCCTGCACCTCACCATCGACGGTCAGCGTGAAGGGATAACGGTGGTCATGGCTGCGCGAGAAGAACCCCACGCCGATATGTTGCGCCAGTTCCGACGGGTGTTGCGGCGTGCCGTGCGCGGCCAGGTATCCGGGGCTGGCGCACAGCACCTCCGGCATATCCGCCAGCCGCCGGGCCACCAGCGAGGAATCGCGCGGCCGGCCGGCACGCACCACGCAATCGATGCCCTCCCCGACCAGGTCGACCAGCCGGTCGCCGCTGCTGACGATCAGGTCGATATGCGGATAGCGCTCCCGGAACTCGCCGATGCGCGGCAGGATGATCATGGTGGCGTGGGTGCCATGCAGGTCCAGCCGCAGCGAGCCGCGCGGGTTGGCCACCTGCGTGCTGAGCGAGGTCTCGGCGTCTTCCAGGTCCTGCAGCACGCGCTTGCTGCGCTCATAGAACGCCTGGCCGTCCAGCGTGGGGCGTACCTGGCGCGTGGTGCGCTCCAGCAGGCGCGCGCCGACGCGGGCCTCAAGTTCCTTGATGGCGTGCGTGGCGGTGGCACGTGGCATGTCCAACGCGCTGGCGGCGCCGGTGAAGGAGCCCAGTTCCACGATCCGGGTAAAGAGTTGCAGCGCGTCGAAGCGGTCCATGCGGGGGGCCTGTCATAGCGGAACGGTCACCCCCGGATTGGAATCAGGTTCGGCGCCCGCGTCAAGCCCGCCGGCGGCCATCCACGGACCACGCCCCCGCGCCGCGCACCATGATCAGCGCCACCACCGCCAGCAGCACCAGCGGATACTCCATGCCGCGGTCGATCCACGCGAAATGCTGGCGATGGATATAGCCGATCACCGCCATCTGCGCCGTCATCAGCGCAGCCACCGGGCGGGTCAGCAGCCCCGCCACCAGCATCGCGCCGCCGATCGTCTCGAGCAGCGCCACCGCCAGCGCGATCTGCGGCGCCATCGGCAGGTGCAGTACGTTGGCGATCAGGTTGGTCGCCCCCGCCATCGGGTTGGCCATCGAGCCATGGCTGGTGCCAAGCAGCTTGGGCAGGCCGTGCGTCATCATGACGACGCCGAACACGGCGCGCAGCAGCGCGTACGCCAGCGGTTCAAGGCGGGCCAGGCGCAGCGACAGCGCAGAAGGCAGCGCGGCGGCGTGCAGGTCAGGTGAAAGCTGGGTCATCGGGGGTTCCTGGTTGCAAAGTCGGGAAAGCATGCGAGTCAGGCCTGGCGTAGTTGCAGCGGCAATGCGCGCAGCCGCTGCCCTGTCAGCCGGAACACGGCATTGGCTACCGCCGGCGCGATCGGCGGCGTGCCGGGTTCGCCCACGCCGCCGGGCGCATCGGTGCTGGCAACGATATGCACCTCGATGCGCGGCATCTCGGGCATGCGCAGTACCGGGTAGTCATGGAAGTTGGAGGGCTGGGCCGCGCCCGCCTTCAGCGCGATGTTGCCGTACAGTGCCGCGCTCAGCCCGTAGGCGATCGCGCCTTCCATCTGCGCGCGGATATTGTCGGGATTGACGGCAATACCGCAGTCGATCGCGCACACCACGCGATGCACGCGGATGGCGCCGTTGCTGACCGAGACTTCCACCGCCTGCGCGCAGAAGCTGCCAAACGAGGCATGCACCGCCAGCCCATGGCCGCGGCCCCGTGGCGGCCTGCTTCCCCAGCCGAACTTGTCGGCAGCAAGGTCGAGTACGCGCAAATGGCGCGGGTCGTCCTTCAGCAGCAGCAGCCGGTATGCCAGCGGATCCTTGCCCGCTGCGCGCGCAAGCTCATCGACCATGCTTTCTATCACGAAACCGCTGTGGCTGTGCCCGACCGAGCGCCAGTACCAGACCGGCACGCTGGTGCGCGGCGAATGCGCTTCGACGCGATGCGCCGGGCAACGCGTGACGTAAGGCGAATCGGCCACGCCTTCAACCGAGGTCTTGTGCACGCCTGCCGTATCCGGATGGATCGACTGCCCGGCAAGGCCATGGCGCCACGCCACCGGCACGCCTGCGCGATCCAGCCCCACCCGTACGCGATGCACGAAGGCCGATCGGTAGTAGCCGCCGCGCATATCGTCCTCACGCGACCACACCGTCTTGACCGCCGCGCCCGCCGCCCTGGCCACGTGCACGGCTTCGCCGATAAAGTCCTGCACCGCGCGGCGCCCGAAGCCGCCGCCGAGGAAGGTGGTATGGATGCGCACCTGCTCCGGCGCAAGGCCCGCCGCCTGCGCGGCCGTGCGCTGCGCCAGTGTCTGCATCTGCATGCCGACCCAGACGTCGCAGCCCCCCGCATCGATGCGCACAGTGCAGTTCAGCGGCTCCATCGCCGCGTGCGCCAGGTAGGGCACGCGGTACTCGTGCTCCACAACCCGCGCCGCGCGCTGCATCGCGGCGGCCACATCACCGGCCTGCGCTGCAACGGGCCCGGGCGCGCCCGCCAGCCGGGCGAAATCCTGGAACAGCCGCTCACTGTCGGGCGCCATCTCCGTGGTTGCCTCCCATTCGATCTTTAGCGCTTCCCGGCCCTGTCTTGCGGCCCAGTAGTGATCGGCGACCACAGCGATGCCGCTGGGGACCTGCACCACCTGGCGCACACCGCGGACCGCCCGAGCCGCTCCGGCGTCGAAACTACGCACTCGTGCGCCGAACGATGGTGCGCGCGCTACCACTGCGGTCAGCAGCCCGTCGAACTGCACGTCCATGCCGAAGCGGGCGCGCCCGGTCAGCTTGGGGAGGTTGTCGAGCCGGCGCGCGCCCTTGCCGATCAAACGCCAGTTGCCCGGCGGCTTCAGCGCCAGCGCGGCCATATCGGGCACTGCAAGTCGCCCTGCTTCGTCGGCCAGTTCGCCATAGCGCAGACGTTGCGTGCCACTGACGACCGCGCCGTTCTCTGTATGCAGGCTCGCGGCCGGCACCTGGAGCCGTTGCGCGGCGGCCTGCAGCAGCATCGCCCGCGCCGCCGCGCCGGCCTGCCGGTAGCGCATGAATTCGGTGCGGATGCTGGAGGAACCGACGGTCGCCTGCATGCCGCCGATGGCGCTGTTGCCATACGCCGGGGCTGCGGGTGCGTGTTCCACACGGATGCGCGACCAGTCGGCGTCAAGCTCCTCGGCAATCAGCAGCGGCAGCGTGGTCCATACGCCCTGCCCCATTTCAGAATGGGCCAGCAGCACGGTCACGCTGTCATCGGCGCCGATGCGCAGGAAGGCATTGGGCGCGAAGGTCGTAGCGGGCTCTGCCGCCTGGGCCTCCGGAAGGCGCCGCGCCACCGGCACGGCAAATCCGATCACCAGGCCGCCGCCAAGCACGGCACCTGCCGCAAGGAACCTGCGGCGCGATTCGCTGGACAAGGGTTTCACCATCGTCCCTCCCTCAGCGAGCGGCCAGCTCGGCGGCGCGATGCACGGCCGCGCGGATGCGCTGGTAGGTGCCGCAGCGGCAGATATTGCCGGCCATGGCTTGGTCGATCTGGGCGTCGGTAGGCTTGCGGCTCTGCGCCAGCAGCGCGGCCGCCGACATGATCTGGCCGGACTGACAGTAGCCGCACTGGACCACGTCCAGCTCTGCCCAGGCCATCTGCACCGGGTGGCTGCCGTCCGGCGACAAACCCTCGATGGTGGTGATTTTCTTGCCGGCGGCGGCCGACACGGGCAGCACGCAGCTGCGCTGCGGCGTGCCGTCCACATGCAAGGTGCAGGCGCCGCACTGCGCCATGCCGCAACCGAACTTGGTGCCCGTCAGGCCCACCAGGTCGCGCAGCACCCACAGCAGCGGCATATTGGGATCGGCGTCGACGTCGTGATCCGTTCCGTTGATTGTCAGCCTCATCGTCGGCTCCTTGAAACAGTCTGCCGGCCGGCGCCGGCGGACCTGTCGTGCCGCGCGCCTTGAACCTGTGGCCGATTCTGCCCATGGCGGTCGGCCTCCACAATCCGTTGTGGATTGGCAGGACTATTCAAAGACCCCCAACAATGGGGTGTTGCTGTCAGGCTGATCAAAATGAAGAACCCATGGGGAAGCCACGGGTGGCGCTGACCGTTCCTTGCGTCTCAAGGGCAAGCCGTTTCGTCCGGCCAGGGGCACGAATCAGTCAGGCATCGATTCTGCTGGCCTATATTTCATGAATAGTCTTCTGCCGTTCTCCCGCGTGTCCCGTGGCGGGCCATGTGGCGAGTATGCAATCCGGTTAGTGCTGGGAGATGGGATATGAGCGCCGTTCCTGAGTCGCGGGTCACCGGCACCACTTCGGCCCCAGGGAAACGTCCCGTCACTTCCACCCGGCACGTCTGGACCCGATACTGGGCCATTGCAAAACTCTACTGGCTGTCGCGGGAAAAATGGAAAGCCTCCGGCTTGCTGGTCCTGCTGATCCTGCTGCTGTTGGGCCAGACCCAGACCGAGGTCCTGATCGTCCAGCAAACCGGTGAATTCACCTCGGCCCTGGCCGCGCAAGACGCGGATCGTTTCTGGGCCTCGATCAGGAAGTGTCTCTATATCCTGATGGTGGCAGTTCCCATCTACGCGGTTTATTACTACCTGAGGAACAAGCTGGGACTGCTCTGGAGACGCTGGCTGACCAATCACTATCTGGACGGGTATTTCAAGGGCCGGGTCTACTACAAGCTCAATTCAGATGCCGCGATCGACAATCCGGACCAGCGCATCGCCGAAGACATCAATACCTTCACGCGGCAATCCCTGTTCTTCCTTTCAATCGGCATCGGCGCGCTGCTGCAGCTCATCGCCTTCAGCGCCGTGCTGTGGTCGATCTCAAGAGAGCTGGTCTACTTTCTTGTCATCTATGCCATTGCTGGCACCTTCATCTCCATCTTCTTCTTCGGCCGCGTCCTGATCGGCCTGAACTTCTTCCAGCTAAAGCGGGAAGCGGATTTCCGCTTCAGCCTGATCCGGGTGCGTGAGAACGCCGAGTCCATCGCGTTCTACCGGGGCGAAGCGCTGGAGTCATCCCATGTGAGCGGCCGTTTTGGCAAGGCCTTCCAGAACTTCGACCGGCTCATCAAGTGGCAGCTGGGCCTGAACATGTTCCAGTATGCCTATGGCTTCCTGACTATCCTGCTGCCCAGCGCCATTGTCGCTTCACGCGTGCTTTCCGGCGAGCTTGAAGTCGGCAGCGCCATCCAGGCGGCCGGCGCGTTCGCCGCCATCCTGAACGCGCTGACCGTGATCGTTGACAACTTTGAAGACCTGAGCCGGTTCGTGGCAGGCCTGGATCGGCTGGACACATTCTCCATCTCGCTGACCGGGACGGCAGCAACCTCCGTGAAGCCGGCCACCACGATCGAGTCCATCCATGACTCCCGCCTGGCGCTGGAACATGTCACCTTGCGCACGCCGAATCAGGAGCGAACGCTGGTCACCGACCTGACGCTGTCGGTCAACCCGGGAGAGGGCCTGCTTATCGTCGGCGCCAGCGGCGGCGGCAAGAGTTCCCTGATGCGCGCGATTGCGGGATTGTGGAACAACGGCACGGGGTGCATCGTGCGGCCAATGCCGCAGGAAATGCTGTTCCTGCCGCAACATCCCTACATGGTGGTCGGCAGCCTGCGCAGCCAGTTGCTGTACCCGAACCACATTGGCCAGCGGATCCCCGACGAGGAGCTTCTGAAGTTGCTGGAAACGGTCAACCTGAAGGACATCGCTGGCCGCTTTGGCGGCCTGGACACGGAAGTGGACTGGGGGAAGGTCCTGTCCCTTGGCGAGCAACAGCGGCTGACCATCGCCCGCGTACTGCTCTCAAAACCGCGCTATGTCATGCTGGACGAAGCGACCAGTGCCCTGGATATCAGCAATGAGGAAGGCATGTACCAGTTGCTGGCCGACATGCGGACGACGCTTGTCAGCGTCAGCCACCGGCCCACGCTGCTGAAATTCCACCACCAGGTCCTGGAGCTGCCCGGGAACGGAAAGTGGTGGCTGCATCCGACCAGGGACTATCGCTTTGGCTGGTAGCTGTCCGGCCGCCTTGTAGCGCCCCCAACTATCATCGTGCTGTGCTAACGTCGCGCAAGGCACATTTGATGTGGAGGGCGTTTGCATGCAAGCGGGCATTGTCGAGGCCGGCTATGGGTCGGACCCGGTCGGTCTGGTCAGCGGTTTCCTGTTCGAACCCGGCGGGCCGGTGCGCGAGATTGATTCCCGTGCCGCGGCGGCATGGCTGCAGCAGATGCCGTCAGAACCGCCGGACGCCGCGCACCATCGCCCCTTCCTGTGGCTGCACTTCAACCTGTCGCACAGCGCATGCGAACGCTGGATGAAAGGCCAGCTGGCCCTGCCTGACGAATTCTTCGAGGCCCTGCGGCAGGGATCGCGCTCGACGCGGATCGAGCGCCTCGACGCCGCCCTGCTGGCCGTGGTCAACGACGTGATCTACAACTTCGGCGTCACCTCGACGGACATCTCCACGCTGTGGGCCCATGCCGACCACCGCTTGCTGGTGACGGCCCGCGCCAAGCCCCTGCGCTCCGTTGACCGGCTGCGCGAGGCGGTGCGGCGCGCCGAGGCCTTCCGCTCGCCACTGGACCTTGTGGTGCACCTGTTGCGTGACCAGGCCGACGTGCTGGTGCAGATCGTGCGCGAGACCGGCGTGAACGTCGACCAGATCGAGGACCAGTTGCTGTCGCAGCGCCTGCAAGGCAACCGCGCCGACCTGGGTTCGATGCGGCGCGGGCTGGTGCGGCTGCAACGGCTGCTGGCGCCCGAGCCCGGCGCCCTGTTCCGGCTGCTGAACCGGCCGCCGGCATGGCTGCAGGAGTCGGACTTGCAGGAGTTGCGTGAATCGACCGAAGAATTCTCGCTGGTGCTCAACGATCTGGCCGCGCTGGTCGAACGCATCAAGCTGTTGCAGGAAGAAATTGCCGCCAAACTCAACGAGCAAACGAACCGCACGTTGTTCACGCTGACGCTGGTGACCGTACTGGCGCTCCCGATCAACATCGTGGCCGGCTTTTTCGGCATGAACGTGGGCGGCATTCCGCTGGCCGAACACCCGCACGGCTTCTGGGTACTGGTGGCATTGGTGGCCAGCTTCACGGTGCTGGCCGGGCGCTGGGCATTCCGCAAGCAAGCGGGGTAGGTAACGCATGCGGGATGTACCATACTTCAGGCAGTGTCCCCTGGCTCTCAATCCCTAACCTGAGGAACCCTGTCATGAAGCTATTTCGCATTGCTGCCTTGGCGTTCGTGCTTGCAGGTTGCGCCATGAACCAGGGCACGCCAGGCACTGCGCAGGCGTCGCGCACAGAAAGCTGCAAGGTGACGTCGGAGCAAGAGATTGCGGCGTTATTTGATCGATGGAACCGGTCACTGCAGACAGGCGATCCGCGCAAGGTGGTGGCCAACTATGCGGAACGGTCCATTCTTCTGCCGACGGTATCCAACAAGCCCCGCTTGACCGTCGCGGAGAAAGAGGACTATTTCCATCACTTCCTGCAAAACGGTCCATCCGGGAAGATCGACTTCCGCAGCATTGAGCTGGGATGCAATTCCGCCGTGGATGCCGGGCTCTACACCTTCACCTTCGCACGGACGGGAACCGTGGTGAAGGCCCGCTATACCTACACCTATCACTGGGATGGCAAGCAATGGCTGATTACAAGCCACCACTCGTCGGCCATGCCGGAGAAGACGTAACTGAGGCATAAGCCTCAGTTACCCGGGGGCGGGGGCCCGCAGCCGCGCATTCACCTGGCGGCGCCTGGCCCGGCGCCCTTACTGCATGTGCTGCCCGCCGTTGATGGCGATATTGGACCCGGTCACGTAGGCCGCTTCCTCCGAGCACAGGTAGGCAACCAGTGCGGCGACTTCTTCCGGCTTGCCGACACGGCCGACCGGAATCTGCGGCAGGATCTTGGTCTCCATGATTTCCTTGGGCACGGCGTTGACCATCTTGGTGGCAAGGTAGCCCGGAGAGACGGTGTTGACGGTCACGCCCTTCCTAGCCACTTCCAGCGCCAGCGACTTGGTGAAGCCGTGCATCCCGGCCTTGGCGGCGGCATAGTTGGTCTGGCCGAAGGCGCCCTTGGATGCGTTGACCGACGAGATATTGATGATGCGTCCCCAGCCGCGTTCGACCATGCCTTCGCAAAGCGGCTTGGTGAGGTTGAACACCGAGTCGAGATTGGTCCGCATCACGGCATCCCAGTTCGGCTTGTCCATCTTCTTGAAGGCCATGTCGCGGGTAATGCCGGCGTTGTTCACCAGGATATCCACGCGGCCTACGTCAGCCAGGATCTGCGCCGCGCAAGCCTGGCAGGCATCGTAGTCGGATACATCCACCTCGTAGGCACGCATCTCGCGGCCGCTGGCGGCCATCGCGGCAAGCCAGTCCTGGGCGGTCGCATTGCCCGGCGAGTGCGTCACCACCACCGCATAGCCTGCGTCGTGCAACTTGATGCTGATGGCTTCTCCCAGCCCACCCATACCACCTGTTACCAGTGCAATTCTCTTCATCATGCTGCCTGCTTCATTCTCGTAGAGTTGAAAGACCCCTGCCTTGCCGGGACGGGCTTTTGCCCTGACTATCCCGAGCACATTCCCGTTGCCCTGGCGCGAACAAAGCGAGGGCGAGCCGGGCCGGATGATTCCGGTCCCAGTTTGTATGTTGATGCGGGAAGATTGGCGTCGCAGTGCTGCAAGCCAGGAGAGCTGATGCCCCTGGCCTGCAAGCCCGCGATCTCTGTTCAGCGCGCTGGCCTGGCCTGCATGGCCAGCCGCACGCCGTTACTGCTTGGAAGCGCGGGGCGCCGCCTGCTGTGCCGCGCCTGAGGCAACTGCGGCAGTCTTGGCAAAGTTGGCCTTGGCGACTTCAGCCGTCTGCTTGGCGGCGTCCTGGAAGGATTGAAAGGTGTTGCTGGCGGCCGCTACGCTCGATTGCAGCAGCGCGGTGATCGCTTCAGACCCGGCCGGCGCGTTCTTCACGAAGGTGTCGACGAAGGCTTGCACATTGCGGTTGTGCTGTTCGTACTGGCCTTCGACTGCCTTGGTCAGTTCCACCTGCGTGTTCGAAGCGATTTCGTACACATGGCGTGCATACGCGACCGCCTTCTCCGCGGCGGGCTGGGCCAGATTGCTTTGCACGGCGAACACGTCACGCAGGTCCTTTCCGGCCAGCACCGCTTCGACATTGCCCTGGCCTTCGGCAAGCGTCGTCCTGACTGCCTGCAGGTTCAACTCGGTCAACTTCTGGAAGCCGTCAAAAGCCATGTTCGTCAGCGCGAACAGTTGGTTCAGACTGGACTTTTGCACTGCAGCAAATTGCTCGGGCATAAAAGGGGACATGCGAAATCTCCTGTGGATTGATCGAAACGGATTCGCGCAACAATGCTGCAAAGTGAATCCGCCACGGTATGGCTTCCGGATTGGCAGCGCCACCAATCCTGCAGCGCACCATCCGAGTGCGAATCCTAGAGGCTTTCCTCTAATTTTATCCCTAGGGATATACCCAAAAAGTCTTTAAAACATGACAATAAAAGTGCCTCATAAGGCTCTAAAATTACATGTGCTTACGTTGAAATGTTGCGGTGCATGACGCGTGTGGGGCGCACCTCACCCCGGACACTTGAAACGGATCGCCGAATACAACGAGAGGGAGACACGGAAATGGGATCGCGGCAACAGGATCGTGGCGCCCCGAGCTGACGGCACGCCTCACGTAGCAGCCCTCCTGAGCCGCAACGCATTGGTAATGACCGAGGCAGAACTCAGGCTCATCGCCAGCGCCGCAATCATGGGCGACAACAACAGGCCTGTCATTGGATACAGAACGCCCGCCGCCAGCGGAACGCCCAAGGCGTTATATATGAACGCAAAACCGAGGTTCTGCTTCATGTTCCGAATGGTCGCTTGCGAGAGTTTCCGGGCACGGTCAATGCCGCGCAAATCCCCTTTGACCAGCGTGACCTGAGCGCTGTTCATCGCGACATCAGTGCCCGTGCCCATGGCAATACCGACGTCCGCCTTCGCCAGCGCCGGCGCATCATTGATGCCGTCGCCCGCCATGGCCACCACCGCGCCTGCCTGTTGCAGGGAACTGACAAGTTCAAGCTTGTCCGCCGGCTTCACCTCGCCGTGGAACTCGTCAATGGCGAGTTTCCCGGCCACCGCCTTTGCCGTTGCAATGCCGTCGCCGGTCGCCATCACGACACGGATACCTTCTTCCCTGAGGTGTGCCAGCGCCTCCGGCGTGGTGGCCTTGACCGGATCCGAGACGGCGAGCAGGCCAGCAAGCCTGCCTTCGACGGCGAGATACATGACGCTGGCGCCTTGCACACGCAGCGCATCAGCCTGCGCCACGAGCCGATCGATGGGAACGCCTTCAGCTTCCATGAGCGCCGTGTTTCCGATCGCGACCTTCCTGCCGCCCAGCTCGCCTCTTACCCCGATCCCGGAGCTCGACTCAAAGCGCTCCGGCTTTTCCAACTGCAGGCCGCGCTCACGGGCTGCTTCAACAATCGCGGCAGCCAGAGGATGTTCGCTACCCTGATCCAGGCTGGCAGCTAACCGCAGCACGTCCTCCTCGGCATAGCCATTGGTGCCGATCGCGCGCTCAAAAACCGGCCGACCCTCGGTGAGCGTCCCGGTCTTGTCGACAATCAGGGTATCGACCTTGCGCAGGTTCTCGATTGCAGCGGCGTCGCGGAACAGCACGCCGTTGGAAGCGCCCTTCCCGCTTGCGACCATGATGGACATCGGCGTGGCGAGACCCAGCGCGCACGGACATGCGATGATCAACACCGCGACCGCATTGATCAGGCCGAACACCCAGCTCGGCTCGGGGCCGAAGAGTCCCCACGCGACAAAGGTCAGCACCGCAATGCCGATGACACCGAGGACGAAGGCGCCGGCAACCTTGTCGGCCATCCGCTGCATCGGTGCCTTCGATCGCTGCGCTTGCGCCACCATCTGGACAATCTGGGACAGCACGGTCTGGGAGCCGACCTTTTCGGATTGGATGACGAGGCTGCCCGACGTGTTCATCGTGGCGCCGATGACGCGGTCGCCGACGCGCTTGGTGGTCGGAATGGGCTCGCCGGTTATCATCGATTCGTCGATCGCGCTGGTGCCTTCCGTTACCACGCCATCGACCGGCACCTTCTCGCCGGGCCGCACGCGCAGCAGGTCGCCCACGTGGACATGGGTGAGCGGCACGTCCTCTTCGGCTCCGTCGGGACCGATGCGCCTCGCCGTCTTGGGCGCCAGTCCCAGCAGCGACTTGATGGCGGCGGAAGTCTGGGAACGGGCCTTGAGTTCAAGCAACTGACCCAGCAGCGTGAGGGAAATGATCACCGCCGCTGCCTCGAAGTAGACACCGATACGGCCATGCTCGGCGAACACCTGCGGAAATGCGCCAGGCATGACGGTCGCAATGACGCTGTAGACATAGGCCGCACCTGTGCCGATTCCGATCAGCGTCCACATGTTCGGACTACGGTTGACGATCGACTGGAAACACCGCACGAAGAACGGCCAGCCCGCCCACAGCACCACAGGCGTCGCCAGCGCAAGCTCGACCCAGCTCTGGGTCGACACCTCCATCCAGCCAAGGCGATGCCCGAACATGGCCATGACGAACACCACACCAGTGAGCGGTAGCGTCCACCAGAAGCGGTGACGAAAATCCACCAGCTCGGGGTTCTCGCCTTCATCCAGTTCCGGCAACAACGGTTCCAGCGCCATGCCGCACTTGGGGCAGTTGCCCGGGTAATCCTGGCGGATCTCCGGGTGCATGGGACAGGTATAAATCGTTCCCTCGGCAGCTGGCTGCGCCGCCCCGGCGCCAGTGCCAGCCTGTTCATCAACATGGTCATGGTGATGCGCATGCTCGTGATGATGACCCGGACCGGACTGGTCCTGAGCCCAGGTATGTGCGCCGGCGCTGTGGCGGCCAGGCTCGGTTGCATCGCGTTCGTTGCTTGTCCTGTTCATCCTGGCTGCTTCCTTCAGTTGTTGGGCCGGGCATCCACTGCGTCATCCGGCGTGCCTTTTACCTTCATGACACGCTCATGACGCGAAGATGACGGTCATTCGCGGTGGGACGTCCATGTCACGCCTGATGACGCCAGCTTAGAGGTTCCCATCGTTGGAAGGTCAAGGGCTCGGTGGCAGGACTGTTCTCAAAGGCCAATGCGCCTGGGTCCAGGATCAGTTGGCCGCCAATGAGAAGTCGCCTTCAGGGGCGAGGTCAGCCGCCGGTAAAGAGATGACTACGGTCGATATAGACGCGTACACCTTGAGCATTCGGCACGCCCGGCAAGAGGACACCCAGGTCTACGTTCGTTCCGCGAATCGATTCGGCAAACTTCCACGTTGCCTCCTGCTCGCCACTCCGGAACGTCACGGTATCGCCGGACGCAACGTTGACGTACTTCATGCCGGGGGTCACCGCCACGGTGCGGGAAGCTGTTCCTGCAGCGACCTGGCTGCCAAAAATGGCGGCCTGCGAACCGACACGCGTTGCACTTACCTGCGCTGCTGCCGGAGCTGCCGCGGGTTCTGCGGCCTGGCGCTGGACATGCCGCGCCACGTCGTCGCCGGCGTTGGTCTTCGACTTGTCGGTGCTCCATGCTGTGGAGATGGACAACGCCGAAAGAGCCAGCGCGACGGCCACGGACTTGTTGGTTTTCATGGTGCACTCCATTGAGTTCCGAGGCATCGACCTCTTGAATCAATGGTATGAGGCTATCTCTCACCGGGGCGTTACGCAGCCATTACATACCGGTAAGCTGTCGTGTCACTAGTCGGGCGGCTGAAATTGGCCGGCAAGCGGTCATTGGTCAGCGTTGGGCCCACGGTGCAACCGCCTCGCCCTGAGCGCTCTCCACGCATGTTGGGTTCGCCTCAGCGCGCCTTGTTCGCAAGACCTTCGACTTCAGCGCGCAGCCGCTCTTCCTGCTCCCGCAGTTCTGGCGTGAGTTCAGCACCGAAGTCCTCGACCTCGAACAGCGGGCGAATTTCGATTTCGGACTCGCTTTCCATGGGATTGGGGCAGCGCCTGACCCATTCGACAGCCTCATCCATTGACTCGACTTGCCACAACCAGAATCCGGCAACGAGTTCGTTGGTCTGCGGGAACGGCCCGTCCGTCACAGTCCGCTGATCGCCCGAAAAGCGCACCCGCTTTCCCCTTGCGCTAGGGTGCAAGCCCTCGCCCGCAAGCATGACGCCCGCCTTGACGAGTTCTTCATTGAACTTGCCCATTGCCGCAAGCAACTCCGTGCTTGGCATCTTGCCGCTTTCTGATTCGCTCGTGGCCTTCACCATCACCATGACACGCATTGTGGTTCTCCTTGAAGGAATCGTTGGCGCCACAAGACCCCGAAGCGGGAGCCGCGGCGGCGGGCGCCGGCACCAGGATCCAATCAGAATAGTTGAATTCGGCAGCACCTGACTTGCGCGGGCCGTGCCAGTACCTCTACAGTTCGAACAATGAAGAATGAAACCGCCGTAGCCGCGCTCGCTGCACTTGCCCAGGATTCCCGATTGGCGATCTTCCGCTTGCTGGTCCAGGCCGGCCCGGACGGCGTCAGCGCGGGCCGGATCCGCGAAGCGCTGGGTGTGGCACCCGCGACGCTGTCCTTCCATCTGAAAGAACTGGTCCACGCGGGTCTCATCAAGAACACGCAGGAAGGCAAATTCGTGATCTACCGGGCGCAATTCGAGACGATGAACGCGCTCATTGCCTTCCTGACGGAACATTGCTGCCAAGGCAATCCGCAGGGCTGCGGCGTGCCGGATGTGGCATGCAAGCCGGCGGCCACCAAACGCCGCGGTGCCTCGACCGAAGCGGCCTGAGGTAGCCGCCTGAACATTCACGGTCGCAGAGGCCGCCCTGGAACTAGCTGGACTCCAAACGTCGCGGCGGATCGGCACCGCGAATGCAATAAGCGCTTCCATGGCCGCCACGCCTTCCACAGTGGCGTCGCGCAGTTTCCTTCCGCTTCTCCCAATGCGAAGAACCCCGTGCTATTGCGGGCGAAGCCACAAGACTATATTTCGATAATTGTAGTATTATCGAAATAAAAAGGAGTCACGATGACTGATACGCTTCCCAATATCTCCCCATCACAGTTCCACGCCGTCTCCAAGGAACGCCTGTCGCAGCCGCTTTCCGGACATGCCCCTCGCATTCTGCTGCTCTATGGCTCGCTGCGCGAGCGTTCCTACAGCCGGCTGCTGGTCGAAGAAGCCGCGCGCATCCTGCGCGCACTGGGCGCCGAAACCCGGATATTCGACCCGCGCGGGCTACCGCTGCCGGATGCGACGGCAGCAGATCACCCCAAGGTGGCTGAGCTGCGCAAGCTCTCGGAATGGTCGGAAGGCCAGGTCTGGTGCAGCCCGGAACGCCATGGCGCCATCACCGGGGTGATCAAGTCGCAAATCGACTGGCTGCCCCTGGAGAGTGCAGGGATCCGGCCGACACAAGGGCGGACGCTGGCTGTGATGCAGGTTTCCGGCGGATCCCAGTCGTTCAACTCGGTCAATACGCTGCGGCTGCTCGGCCGCTGGATGCGGATGGTCACCATCCCGAACCAATCGTCAGTGCCCAAGGCATACGAGGAGTTCGACGAGGCCGGCCGCATGAAGCCATCGTCCTATTACGACCGCGTGGTGGACGTGATGGAGGAACTCTACAAATTCACGCTGTTGCTGCGCGACAAGTCCGACTACCTGACCGATCGCTACAGCGAGCGCAAGGAAGCGGCAGAGAAAGCCGCAAAGCGCGATCTCGCCACGGAATCGCAGACTGCCTGACCGCCGAGAGCTCTGGACGGCCGTCCAGAGCAGCTTGCGCCGAGGGCCCTTGCCGGACACAGCAGGAGCCTGTCAGATTTCTTGTGTGTTGAGG
>NZ_JFJW01000245.1:0-14697 GCF_000611125.1 Cupriavidus sp. SK-4 | reverse complement strand
TCAGCACGACGCTGGCGCAGAGCGTGCGCGACATCTCGACCCAGACCCAGGCGCATGCCAGTCGCACCCTCGCTGAGATCGACCGTCTGGTGCAGGCTGCAACGGACGCCCCGAAGGCGGCCGTTGCGCTGCAGGCCGAGCTGGCTGCGCGCGATGAACAGCGCTTTGCCAGCTGGACCGATACGCTCGGCACCATCGCCGCCACGCTGCGCCAGCAGTGGGAACAGGCCAGCACGCACGCCGCCACCCGCCAGCAGGAGATCTGCGAGGCGCTGGCGCAGACCGCGCGCGCGATCTCGACCGAGACGCAGGCGCATGCCAGCACCACCCTCGCCGAAATCGACCGCCTGGTGCAAGCTGCGGCCGAGGCACCCAAGGCCGCCACCACATTGCAGGCGGAACTGGCATCGCAGGACGCGGAACGCATGGCTGCCTGGACCGATACGCTCGGCACCATGGCCGCATCGCTGCGCCAGGAATGGGAACAGGCCAGCGCACACACTGTCAGCCGCCAGCAGGAAATCTGCGAGACGCTGGCCGTCACCGCGCGCGACATGGCAGCCCAGGCGCAGGCCCAGGCCACCGGCACCATCGCCGAAGTTGCCCACCTGATGCAGGCCGCATCCGAAGCGCCCAAGGCCGCCGCGGAGGTCATCGCGGAACTGCGCGAGAAGCTCACCGACGGCATGGCGCGCGACAACGCCATGCTGGAAGAACGCAGCCGCATGCTGGAAACGCTGGGCACGCTGCTCGATGCCGTGAATCATGCCTCCACTGAGCAGCGCAGCGTGGTCGACACCCTGGTCGCCACCACGGCGGACCTGCTGGACCGCGTCGGCACGCGCTTTACCGACAAGGTCGAATCCGAAACCGGCAAGCTCACCGACATCGCCTCGCAGGTCACCGGCAGCGCGGTCGAAGTCGCGAGCCTGGGCGAGGCCTTTGGCGTGGCGGTGCAGCTGTTCAGCGAATCCAACGGCAAGCTGATCGACCACCTGCAGCGCATCGAGGTCGCGCTGGACAAGTCGATGACGCGCAGCGACGAGCAACTGGCCTACTACGTGGCGCAGGCGCGCGAAGTCGTCGACCTGAGCATGCTGTCGCAAAAGCAGATCCTTGAGGACCTGCAGCAGCGCGCCGGCCAGCAAGCGCCCAGCGCAGAGGCGGCATGAGAGAGGACCTTGACGCCGGCGTTGAGCCGACCGTTCCCGCGTGGGCGGTCTTTGGCGACCTGATGTCGGTCCTGCTGGGCGCGTTCGTGCTGGTCCTGCTGGGGGTCATCGGCGTGCAGATGGAACTGTCGGCCAGGCTGGAAGCCGAGGTGAAGCAGCGGCAGGAGGAAGCACAGCGCCGCGAGACGCTGGAAAAGGCGCTGGCGGGGCCGCTGGCGGCCGGCCGCGTGACGCTGGTGAACGGGCGCATCGGCATCAGCGGCAACGTGCTGTTTGCGCTCAACTCAGACCAGCTGCAACCTGACGGCCGCGATCTGCTGAAAAGCCTGGCGCAACCGTTGTCAGCCTACCTGCGCAGCCGCGACGAGATCCTGATGGTGAGCGGCTTTACCGACGACCAGCAGGTGCGCGAAGGCAATCGCCGCTTTGCCGACAACTGGGAGCTGTCGGCGCAGCGCGCGCTGACCGTGACCCGCACCCTGATCGATGCCGGCATCCCGCCCACCTCGGTGTTCTCGGCCGCCTTCGGTTCGCAGCAGCCTGTGACACCGAATGCCGATGCCGAGGGCCGCGCGAAGAACCGGCGCGTGGAGATCTCGCCGGTGCCGCGCGTGACCGCGGGCACGGTGAAGCCGCATGGCTAGCCTCGACGTGGCAGCCGATATCCGCGCGCAACTGGACGCCTGGCAGGCCAGCGGCGCCGACCAGGCCGATCCCGTGCGCTTCCGCCTGATGGAGGCGCTGGCCCGTCGCTGCGCCGGACACAGTGGCGCGGTGCGGGGCTTGCTGGATGAGCGCCTGCGAGGTATGGCCGCCGCGTATGCAGCCATCGTGCAGCGGTACACAGGCAACGATAGCGATATTGCCGATGGTGGCGCGCCGTCCACGCCAACGTCCAGCCCGACAGCCAGCGCGCTTGGCGCACTCGTGCACGACATCACCGCGCGCGCCAGGCCCGCCGTCGCGGTCGCCTCGAACGATGCACGGTCGCCCGCGCCGGTGCCGGCACACGCCCCCCAGTCCAACGCGCCGCTGGTCGATGCCCTGGCCGACTACTTCCGCGAAACCTGGGCCAGGGTCAGCGTCGAGCAGCACTTCCGCCTGTCGCTGGAACGCGTGCCGGAGAATGCCGGGCCGCTCAATACCGACCATCTCGTGCATCGTTCGCTGTCGCTGATGCGCGAGACCTCGCCGGAATACCTGCGGCATTTCCTGTCCTATGTCGAGGGCATGTCCTGGCTGGAGCAGTTGGGCGCAGCGGCGGCGGCCGAGAAAGAAGCGGCGCGCGCCGCCGCGGCCAAAAAGAGCGCGCGCGGCAAGGCTCGCAAATAGCAGTCCGGCCCTCGCCTCAGCGCAGCCGCACCACCACCTTGCCGAAGGCCCCGCGTTCCAGGTGGTCGAGCGCCGCGGGCAAGTCCCCGAAGTCATACTCGCGCTCGATCACCGGGCGCAGCCCCAGCCAGTCCACGGCACGCACCAGGTCCTGCAGCGCGCGCCGGTGCGACACGCCGATCCCCTGCACGGTCACGCGGCCATGCAGCACCGGATAGACGCTGGCGCGCAGCTCATCGCCCTGAAGGTTGCCGATCACCGAGATCCGGCCGCCCTGCGCCAGCGCGGCCAGCGACCGGCCGAAGTTGTCTCCGCCAGCCAGTTCCAGCATATGGTCGGCACCGCGGCCGCCGGTCAGCTCGCGCACGGCAGCCGGCCAGTCAGCGGTGCGGCCGCGATGGACGCCATGCGCCGCGCCCAGTTCCTGCACGCGCGCCAGCTTGTCGTCGCTGCCGGACACCACGATCACGCGCGCACCCTGTGCGCGGGCGATCTGCACGGCAAACAGGGCCACGCCGCCGGTGCCGATCACCACGACGGTGTCGCCGGGCCGCGTCACCGTGGCCTCGGCCAGGGCTTGCCAGGCCGTCAGGCCGGCGCAGGTCAGGGTGCTGGCCTGCGCGGCGTCGAGCGTGCGCGGGGCCGACACCAGCGAATCTTCTGCCAGCACCACGTACTCCGAAAGCATGCCGGGACCAGGCACGCCCAGCGGCATGCTGCGGCGCGGCTGAACGCCATCGAGCCAGCCGGTGAAGAAGGTGCTGATCACGGCGTCGCCAGGGGCAAAGTCGGCTACACCTTCGCCAATCGCCACCACCTCGCCGCGCATGTCCGACCCGGGAACCAGCGGCGGCTGCACGGGCATGCCCATGCCGTCCTGGATGATCAGCAGGTCGCGGTAGTTCAGGGCCACTGCATGGACCCGCACGAGCACCTCGCCGGGACCGGGCACGGGAATGGGCGCGTCGACGCGACGCAGGTTGTTGCGGCCGAAAGCGGACAGTTGCCAGCGTTGCATGGAGGACGTCATGGGGTACTCCGGTCTGTTGAAAACGGTGAACCCACTATACTGATTCCCTGACAGATCCATTGAGCAATCGATGTCCTTCCCATGTAGATCCTATGGAACCAATTACCCATGACCGGCTGGCCGGGATCTCCGCCTTCGTGGCCGCCGCGGAGGCCGGCAGCTTTGCCCAGGCCGCGGCGCGCCTGGGGCTGACGCGCTCGGCCATCGGCAAGGCCATCGCCCGGCTTGAGGCACGCGTCGGCACGCGCCTGTTCGTGCGCACCACACGCAGCCTGGCGCTGACCGATGACGGCCAGGCCTTTTATGAACGCTGTGCCCAGGCGCTGGAAGACCTGGATGCCGCCCAGCTCATGCTCGAAGCCGGGCGCAGGGAAGCGGCCGGCCGGGTTCGCGTGAGCGCCCCGGTGGTGTTCGGCCGCCACCATGTGGCGCCGCTGCTGCTGGAGCTGGCGGACCGTCATCCGCAGTTGCGGCTGGAAGGGAATTTCACCGACCGGCTGGTCGACTTTGCTGACGACGGCATCGACCTGGCCATCCGCAGCGGACGCCTGCCGGACAGCGACATGCTGGTGGCACGTCCGCTGGGCATGCAGGCGATGGTGCTCTGCGCCGCGCCCGCGTACCTGCGCAAGCATGGCACGCCGACCAGCATTGCCGACCTGGCCTCGCACCGCTGCCTCGTCTACATGCATGGCGGCGAGTCCGTGCCCTGGTCACTTGCCGGTCCCGACGGCAATATCGCGCGGACGGAACTGGCGCACCGTCTCGGCTTTGACGATATCGACACCATCGCCGCCGCAGCCATACGTGGCGCGGGCCTGGTCAATGTCCCGTTGTGGCTGGTGCGGCAGCCGCTGGACCAGGGCACGCTGGTGCGCGTACTGCCGCAAGCCTCCGTCATCCGGACCCCGCTGCACCTGGTGTGGCCGCGCACCCGCTTCCTGCCGCACAAGCTGAGGGTGACGATCGATTTGCTGGTGGAGGCGATTCCCGGGGTGCTCGCGCTGGACTGACGCCGGCGGCGCAAGTCGCCCGCTATCCCTTCACCGCAAACCCGTACAACGCTGCGGCGTTGCGCCACCGGAGCGCAGCGGACAAGGCCGCGCCGGCCTCCTCGCTGTCACCGGACGCCCCTTGTCCCGGCCATGCGGCAAGCATCCGGCACTCGTCGACCCGAGCCGGCGCCTCGTGATTGGTCCATGGCCAGTCGCTGCCCCACAGCAAGCGGTCATCGCCCACGACTTCGCGCCATCGCTGCGCAAGCCCGTGCCAGTCCTGAGGGGATGCAAGCCGGTACGGCGCGCTGATCTTCACCCAGACCTGGCGGCGCGCGCGCACGGCAGTGGCCACGTCGAAGATCGCATCCGCGGTTCCTGCGGGGCCGGGCCGGCCAAAGTGGTCAAGCACGACCGGCGCGCCGGCATCGCCAAGGGCCGCGTCAAGCTGCGCCAGCACCATGGCGCCATCGCCGTTGCTGGTATGGAGTTCGACATGCCAGCCTAGCCCGGCGATCCGGGAGAACAGCCCGCGCCACGGCGCGGTGGCAATGCGCTGCCAGTCCGGATCGCCATACAGGTTCAGGCGGATGCCCCGCACGCCGGCGCCGTGCAATGTGGCCAGTTCCTGGTCCGTCACTTCCGGGTCGACCACCGCGACGCCGCGCAAGCGCCCGGGCATGGCCTGCAGCGCGGCCTGCAGCGCCGCATTGTCGGTGCCGAGAAAGCTGGGCTGCACCACTACCCCATACAGCTCTCCGAGTTCTGCAAGCCGGACGTGCCAGCCCTTCAGGTCGGCGGCATAGGGCGGCCGGTAGCGGGCCGATGGCGCGGCCACTCCGGCATCGAAGACGTGGAAGTGGGTATCCACCAGCGGCAATGCGCGCTTGCTCATCAGTCAGTCCCTCCGTGGCGCGGCTCAGTGGCGCGGGTATATCCGGATATGGCATCCGAACCCGCGTCAGTATTCTAGTCCTCTAGAGGACATCGGCATTGACATCAATTTAGCACGGGTTCGGCATGCCAGACAACGCGCTGCTCCAGACTACAACCACCGCCGCGGGCCTGAGCCGCTACGGCCAGATTGCGGCGGAACTGCAGGCAAGGATCGTTTCGGGCGCGTGGGCGCCCGGCAGCGCCATTCCTGCGGAAGGCGCGCTGGCCAAGGAGTTCGGCATCGCGCTGGGCACCATCCGGCAGGCCATCGCCGTGCTGGTCCAGCAGGGCCTGCTGGAGCGCGTGCAGGGCAAGGGCACCTTCGTGCGCAAGGGACTGAGCGGGGCCAGCCTGATGCGGTTTTTCCGCTTCGGCGGCGCCGATGGCGCGCCGGCGGTGCCGCGCTCGGAAATCCTGTCGTGCCGCGCCGTGCGCCTGGACAAGGCCATGGCAACCCGCTTCGGGCTGCCGACGGGTGCACGCGGGCTGGCAATTTCACGCCGCCGCTGGCTGGATGACACGCCCCGGCTGCTGGAATCGATCTGGCTGCCGCTGCCGCGCTGCGAGGCCCTGCAGCAACTCCCGCCGGTGCAATGGGGCGACCTGCTCTACCCGCTGCTGGGCAGCGCCTGCGGCATTACGGTCCATCGCGCCGTTGATGAAGTGACCTTCCGCACGCTAGCAGCAGACGAGGCCGCCTTGCTGGACTTGCCGGATGCGCACCCGTGCGCGGTCGTGACCCGGCATGCCTTCGACCTGGGCGGCAGCTGCATCGAATACCGGCTGACGCGGGGCGACGCCTTTGCCTTTCGCTATACCGCGGACGTCCGCTGACGGACCGCACCCGAGGAGACAGACCCATGCACGCACGCCACGCGATCGCCGCCACGATCGCTGCCATGATCACCACCACCACGCTGGTGCAGGCCGCCGACACCGCCGCGGCCTGGCCGGCACGCCCCATCACGATCGTGGTGACGTATCCGCCGGGCGGCGGCGCGGACCTGATGGCACGGCTGATCGCCCCGGGTCTCGGGCGCGAGCTGGGCCAGACCGTGATCGTCGAGAACCGCCCGGGTGCCGGTGGGCAGATCGGTGCAGCCTATGTCGCCAAGGCGGCGCCGGACGGCTACACGATGATGGTCGATGCCTCCTCGTATGCGGTGAATCCCAGCCTCTATCCGCGCCTGCCCTACGATCCGGACAAGGCCTTCCGGCCGGTCGGCGTGCTGGCGCGCTATCCCAATGTGCTGGTGGCCACGGCGAGCTTCCCTGCCAGCAAGGTCAGCGACGTCATGGCCATGGCCAGGCAAAAGCCAGGCTCGGTCGCCTTTGCGTCCTCGGGCAATGGCTCGGCGCAGCATCTGGCGGGCGTGCTGTTCGAGCAGCGCGCGGGAGTCGACCTACTGCATGTGCCCTACAAGGGCGGCGGCCCCGCCATGACCGATGTCATCGCCGGCCAGGTGCCGCTGTTCTTTGCCAACGTGGCGTCGAGCCTGCAGCACATCAAGGCCGGCAAGCTCAAGCCGCTGGCAGTGACCAGCCATGCCCGCACCCAGGCATTGCCGTCCGTGCCCACCATGCAGGAAGCCGGCGTGGCAAGCTACGAGGTCTATGAATGGAACGCGGCTTTCCTGCCCGCCGCAACGCCGGACCCGATCGCAGCGAAGCTCGCTGACGCCCTGCAGAAAGTCATGACCAGCCCCGAGATCCGGCAACGCGTGGCCGAGCTGGGCGGCGAGGTCGTGGCTGCGCCGCCAGCACAGGCACGGCAATTCATCGACGGGCAGACCCGGCTATGGGCCAAGGTCATCCGGGACGGCAACATCAAGCCCGAATAGCACCCGCCAGCACCGCCCCTGCCCCACCACGGCCCAGCTACAGAACCTTCAGGAGAAAAACATGACCTCGATCAATCCCCTTCGCCGCCATCTGCTCAAGACCACCGCCGCGCTGGGCGCGTGCGCGCTGGCGCCAACGCTGGCGCGTGCCCAGGCCTGGCCGGCCAAGCCGATCCGGCTGGTGGTGCCGTTCGCGCCGGGCGGCAGCTCGGAGATCGTGGCGCGCTCCACCGCGGCGGAGCTGACCAAGCTGCTTGGCGTGTCAGTCTTCGTCGAGAACAAGCCCGGCGCGGCCGGCAATATCGCGATGGGCGAAGTCGCGCGCGCCGATGACAACCACACGCTGATCCTCGGCCATATCGGCACGCTGGCGGTCAATCCGTTTATCTTCCCGAAGCTGCCCTACGACCCCATCAAGGATTTCCGCGCGATCTCGCTGCTGTCGAAGGTGCCGAGCCTGTATGTGGTCCACCCCGACGTGCCCGCGAAGAACCTGAAGGAGTTCGTGGCGCTGGCCAAGAGCAAACCCGGCAAGCTGAACTACGGTTCGGCCGGCAACGGCAGCGCCGGCCACCTGGCCTTTGAATACCTGAAGGCCGCGACCGGCACCTTCATCACCCATGTGCCGTATCGCGGCAGCGGCCCGCAGATCACCGACCTGCTGTCGGGGCGGCTGGACGCGGCCGCCGTCGGCGCACCGGCGATCATCCAGTTCATCAAGGCCGGCAAGTTGCGCTGCATCGCCACCGGCACGACCCAGCGCATTCCCCAGCTGCCTGACGTGCCGACGGTTGCCGAACAAGGCTATCCCGGCTTCGAAATGACGCAATGGTATGGCCTGCTGGCACCGGCGTCTCTGCCCCAGGCGGCCGCCGACAAGCTGGCGGACGCCACCGTGAAAGCTGTGAAGAGCAAGTCGTCGGTCGAGCGCCTGAGCGCGGATGCGGCGATTGTGGTGGGCGACACGCCGGCGGAGTTCTCGCGCTTTATCGCGCAGGAACAGCAGCGTTGGAAGCCGATCATTGCGCGCGCGGGGATCAAGCCGGATTGAACGGGCAGCCGCTCCCGGCGCAGCCTCAGCCGGCGATGCCGGCCCAGCGCAGGTGCTTGCCCCAGTCGGCGTCGCTGATCACGCCGGACACGCCCTGCCGCAGGCCATCGGCGCGATAGAAGTAGGTGCGCGGCATCTCGCCCATCCAGTCCGGATCGACCGCATAGCGCAACCGCTCCTGCGGCTCGTGCCCAAACACCCACGCGTTGCGCGTCAGCCTGACGCGCTGGAGCAGTTGCTGCACCTGTGGCAGCGCGTCGGGGTTGTCCGTCGCCAGCGTGACGACGCGCAGGTCCCGGTGCTGCGCGCGCAGCTTGCCGATGGCGTCGAAGTTGCGCTTGCAATAGACGCAGTCGAGCGACCACACCACCAGCACAAAGGGCTTGCCCTGCTGGCTGGCTGCCAGCAGGGTGGCGCTGGCCGATGCGAACACGGCGACGCGCTCGGCCGGCGCACTGCCGGCATTGGCGGCAGTCATCGCCAGGGTCAGGACGGCAGCGGCGAGCAGCTTGCGGCGGGATGGCATCATGCGCCCTCCTTGCCCAGCGGGAACACCTGGAAGCCCTCGGCCTCGGTACGCCACAGCACGTAGGCGCGGCCCGCATGCTGCAGCAAGTGCGGCTGGTCCGAGTCGCGCTCCGTGCCGGCAAGCTTGCGCGTCTGCCAGGTCTTGCCGCCGTCTTGCGACAACATCGCCGACAGGCGTGTCTGCTGGCCGTCGAACGATTTCCAGGTCACCGCGATCTCGTTGTCCTTCAGCGCGACGATATCGGCATGCTGCGCGCGCGGGTCGTCCAGCGGGCGCTGTGCCAGCAGCTTGCCGTCCTTCCAGCGCCCCACCGAGACCGTGGGCTTGCCTTCGCGCACGTTGAACCAGACCATATGCACCGTGCCATCGGGCGCCACCGAAGCGCCGGGGCCGTGGTGCGGGCAGGCGTCGATGCGCCAGTCGTCGAAGGTGGCGCGCTGCATCGGCGTGGCCCTGCCGTCGGTGCCCAGCAGCGCCAGCGCGTGGTCGCGCGTGTTGGGCGGGAATACATGGCGCCACAGCGCCAGCATCTTGCCGTCAGGCGTGGGCAACAGCGCGATGCGGCAGCATTCGCACGACTGGTCGGCGATCTTGTAGTCGCCCTGGAAGGTCTTGCCTTGGTCGGCCGAGACCGCGTAGTAGACCGCGGCGCCGGCGTACGGCTGCTTGCGCGCCTCGGCGGCAACCACGTCGCGCTTGTCGATCCAGCTGACGAAGACGCGCCCGGCGTTGTCCACCGCGATGGCGTCGAAGCGGTGTGCGATCTGGTCGCGGTTGGCATGCACCGTCAGCGGTTCGGCAAAGGACTTGCCGCCATCGGTGGAGCGCGCAAAGCGGATAAAGCCGGTCCACGGCTTGGGCAGCGGCTGGGTCCAGGTGACGTAGATCTCGCCGTCGCGCCCCGCGGCCACCTTGGGCCGGCTTTCGTGATCGGCGGCAACCTGCTCCGGCACGCTGTTGACATGCTGCGCCGGCCCGAAGCTGCGGCCGTAGTCGGTCGATGCACGTACCGCGACGTAAGGGCCGTCCTTGTAGGCGACCCACAGCTTGCCCTCGCGATCGAAGGCCGCGCCGGTGCCCAGCTCGCTCATCTTCGCGGTCTTGGCCTGGCTGCCGTGGCCGGCGTGATCGCCGTGCGTTTGCGCGGTCGCGGCCAGCGCGGCGCAGGCCATCAGCCCGGCAACGATCAGACGGAAACTGGGGCAAACGCCTTGCATGGGTGTGGTCAGCCTGTTCACGTGCTCAGAAGGAAAGTTTCGCCTCGGCGTAGAACGTCCGGCCCGGATACGGGTGGTAGACGTAGTAGCGCTGGTCGGTGAGGTTGTCGATGCCAAGCCCGAGGCGCACGTTCTTCGCGGGCCTGTACGTCACCTTGACGTCAAAGGTCAGGAAGCTGCTGGTGCCGCCGAAGGTGGCGGGATTGACGTCGGAATTGTCGAGCGTATTGTACTGCCGCCCCGAATAGGTCATGGCCAGCGTGCCGGCCCAGGCCGGCGTGATGCGATAGGTTCCCATCAGGTTGGCCCGCCACTTGGGGATGCGGTAGAAGTACTTGCCCACCGAGGCCGGGTTGTTGGCGTTCTCAAGCGTCTTCGAATGGTTGTAGGCCCCGCTGGCCGACAGGTCAAAGCCGCTGACGAACACATCGCGCGCGTCATAGGCCAGCTCGATGCCGCGGGTGCGCACGCGGTCGACGTTCTGGAAACTGGTGACAGTCGGGAATACCGTGGTGTTGGTCTGGCTGACCAGGGCATCGCGGATATCGTCCTCATACACCGAGACCCGGAAGTACGACGAATCCAACGTGCGCTCGAAGGTCAAGTCCTTCGAGAACGACCGCTCTGGCCGCAGGTTGGGATCGTTGTTGATCAGCGCGGTCCCGGTGATGCGGCCCTGGAACAGCTCGCTGACAGTCGGGTAGCGATAGGCCTGGCCCAGCGACAACCGGCCCAGCCAGTCCTGCCCGAAGGCCTTCTCCAGCGCCAGCTTGGGCGACCAGTTGGATTCGCTGCGCACCGGGTAGCCGATATCCGCGCCGGGCTGGCTGCGGCTGCCGTCATAGGCACGCCAGTGTTCGTAGCGCACGCCGGGGATCAGCTTCCAGTCCTCGGCAAAGTACCAGGCGTCCTGCGCATACAGCGCCTGGGTCTCGGTCTTGCCGGCAAAGGCGTTGTTGAAGGCGGTGATGGTGGCCGCCTGCCAGTCCGAGGTGTTGTAGGTGGTGTTGCTCAGCCGGTAGTTGTCGTAGTGATAGCCGAACGTGACCCAGTGCCCGCCCTGCAGCTGCTGCGGGCGGTAGTCGGCCTTCAGGTCGAGCGTGCGCCAGCCGGTGCCGTCGCCATAGGTCACCGTGCCCGGCCCGCTGCCAACGGTGTTGGCGCTGCGGCTGATGTCCTTGCTGACGTCGAACAGCGACGCCACGCCCGAGAAATTCCAGCCGGTCTCGTTGCGCGTGCGCAGCGACAGGCCATAGAGCCAGCGCGCGTCCTCGCCATTGCTCGGGGCAAAGGCGTTGGCGGGAATCACATACTCGTAGCCGCCGATATTCACTGGACCGTTCGACACCACGTTGCCACTGGCATCGCGCAGGTAGCTGCCCGTGGCGCTGGAGCGGTCCTGTTGCCAGTAGGCGGCAGTGAACTGCGCCTGCAGGGTATTGGTGATGTCGTAGCCAAGCTTGAGCTTGAGCTGGTCCTGCACGGTATGCGTGACGCCCTCGCTGTTCACGCCCATCACCACGCGGTCGCGGCCGGTCTGGTCCTGGTCGAAGTGGGCGCCGGTGACCGGCTTGTCGGCGGAAGTGGCACGGGCCGTGGAGCGCGCCGTGGTATAGAAGCTCAGCGGCTGGCTCTTGCTGTCCTGCCGGTCCACGCTGACCAGCCACGAGAACGGGCCGACGCGGTCGCCCACATAGGCGTTGGCGTGGACCCCGTTGAAGTTGTCGTGCGTGCCGTACAGGCTGAAGCGCTGCGTGAACAGCTGCACGCTGGCATCGCCCTCGAACTTCTCCGGCGTGCGCGTGGTGATCAGCACCGTCGCACCCAGCGAGTTGCCGGGATACAGCGCCGAATACGGGCCGTACAGCACATCCATGCGCTCGATCTCAGCGCTGTTGACCAGCGACCAGCGCGGCGGGAAGCTGAAGTCCGATCCCAGCAGGTTGGACAGCAGCAGGCCGTCCGCATAGACCAGCCCCCGCGCCGACTGGCGCGAACTGGTGCTGCGCACCGAGATGATCGAGTTCATATCGCCGATGAAGCGCTTGCGTACGGCGAGGTTGGGCGCGTATTTGAGGGCGTCTTCCGTGTTCACCACATTGAAGTCGGCCATGCGGCGGCTGCTGATGCCGTAGGCCGGCGAGGGCGTGTTGGGCGGTATGGCCGGCGTCTCGCCGCGCTCCGACTTGGCCGAGACCACCACCTCCTGCAGCGGCTCGAGCGCGTCCACCACCTGGGCGGCGGCGACGGCGGGGCCCATCAGTACCGCCGAAACGGCCAGTGCAATGCGATTTTTCTTCACTGGAAAACCTTGTTGTCGTCTTTTTTTTGGCTCACTCCACCTGAGCGCAGCATACGGCGCTTCTCCCCGAGAGCGAGCGCTGACATTTTATGGGGCATGGGGACGCAGGCCGATGCGACATAGCGACGCGGGCGGCAGGCCGCCTAAGTGTTAACCCGCATATCCAACGTCGGACCTTGTCACTACATTGCCCCGATTGGCGTCAAGCCAATGTGATGCAGGGAGAGACTATCGCGGCGCCCGCCGCGCACAGCGCCGAAGGAGCAACCGCCCCGGAAACTCTCAGGCAAAAGGACCGGCATCACCAGTCAGTGCACTCTGAAGAATGCCGGACGCTATCGTCCGCCGGCATACCGAAGGAGCAAGCGTACCCCGCCCTGGCGGCCGGGTGTCGTGAATCTCTCAGGTCCAGAACAGAGGGGGCGTCCGCCACGCATATTGCGTCCGGGCTCCCACCATCGACGTTCCTGGAACCTGCAGATCATGAAATCAATCGCTGTCATCGGCGGTGGCATCACGGGTGTCACCACGGCCTACGCGCTGGCCCGGCGCGGATTCTCCGTCACGCTGTTCGAGCGGCACCGCTATGCCGCCATGGAGACCTCGTTCGCCAACGGCGGCCAGTTGTCGGCCTCCAACGCCGAGGTCTGGACCCACTGGTCGACCATCGTCAAGGGCATGAAATGGATGCTGCGCAACGACGCCCCGCTGCTACTCAATCCCCGGCCCAGCTGGCACAAGCTGTCCTGGTTCGCCGAGTTCATCGCCGCGATCCCCCACTACCGCCGTAACACCATCGAGACCGCGCGCCTGGCCATCGCCGCGCGTGAGCACCTGTTCGGCTGGGCGGCGCAGGAAGGCATCGATTTCGACCTGAAGAAGGAAGGCATCCTCCATATCTACCGCGACAAGGCCGGCTTCGACCATGCCGGCCGGGTCTCAGCGCTGCTGGCGCAGGGCGGGCTGGAGCGCCGCGCCGTGACGCCCGAGGAGATGCGCGCGATCGAGCCGACGCTGGCCGGGTCCTACTATGGCGGCTACTTCACCGAAAGCGATTCCACCGGCGACATCCACAAGTTCACCAGCGGCCTGGCCGCGGCCATCGATCGGCTAGGCGTGCGCTGCCTGTACGGCCAGGACGTGCGGGCGGTGAAGACCGACGGCAGGCGCGCCACCGTGACCGTTCAGGACGGCGCCGACACGGCCAGCTCCACCTTCGACGGCGCCGTGATCTGCGCCGGCACCGCCAGCCGCGCACTGGCCGCGGGGCTGGGCGACCGCGTCAACATCTATCCGGTCAAGGGCTATTCGATCACGGTCAACCTGACCGATGAAGCCAGCCGCGCCGCGGCACCGGTGGTGAGCCTGCTCGACGACGAAACCAAGCTGGTCACCAGCCGCCTGGGCGACGACCGCTTCCGCGTGGCCGGCACTGCCGAGTTCAATGGCTACAACCGCGATATCCGCGCCGACCGCATCCGCCCGCTGGTGGAATGGGTGCAGCAGTGCTTCCCCGGCGTCAGCACGCGCAGCGTGGTGCCTTGGGCCGGGCTGCGGCCGATGATGCCGGATATGCTGCCGCGTGTGGGGCGCGGACGGACGGCATGCATCTTCTACAACACCGGGCACGGGCACCTGGGGTGGACCTTGTCGGCGGTGACTGCGGATATGGTGGCGGGGATTGTCTACCAGCATCTCGGCGCGAAGCTGGCAGTCGCGCCGGGTGCGTCGCTGGCATTGGCCAAGGCCTAAGCCTGAACTTGCAGATGTTTTCCCCCCTCTCCCATTTAGGGGAGAGGGGAGAGAACTAGGGGCATGGACGGGTTTCGCCTCATTCGGGTCCGCGCCCCAAACTCCCCACAATCCCCTTGCGGAAGGTCAGCACGCACACGATGAAGATGATGCCCGTCACCATCGACACCGATTCACCGAACCCGTTGAACCAGTCGATGCCCGTCACCGCCGCAAGGTAGCCGCCCAGTTCGCCAAGCTTGTTCTCCAGCGCGATCACAACAAACGCGCCGATAATCGGCCCGGTGAGCGTGCCGAGGCCCCCCAGCAGCGTCATCAAGATCACCATGCCGGACATCGACCAGTGCACGTCGCTGAGCGTCTCGAAGCCCAGCACCAGTGCCTTGATCGAGCCGGCCAGCCCCGACAGCGCCGCCGACAGCACGAAGGCGGTCAGCTTGAAGCGGTCGACGTCATAGCCAAGCGACACCGCGCGCGGCTCGTTCTCCTTGATCGCCTTCAGGATCTGCCCGAACGGCGAATGCACCGTGCGCACGATCA
>NZ_JFJW01000244.1:0-13513 GCF_000611125.1 Cupriavidus sp. SK-4 | reverse complement strand
GTTTGGCCCTTACACTCGAAGGACGCATAATGTATATTATGTTAAATGATGATTCGATCGTTAGCGATGGTCTGCGTGCACGCATCAAGCGCTGGACAAAGGCCTTGCGGGATCAAGGTCATGCGGTTTCCGCTGACGACGCCTAGCCCTGCTTTCCGCAAACGCCTCAACTCTCGCCGTGGCACTTTCGGCTTTGTCTTGCCTTCGTCCAGGGACCGGCCAGCGCCGGCTCGCCGGCCCGGCCCACGGTTTGTGCGAAACGAGCAAGTACGCGGTCACCCACCAGGTGTCCGTGCTGATCATTGATGCGCTTGAAGTGGTGGATATCCATCAGCAGCAACGACAGTGGCTGGTCGCTACTACGGTGGATATTCATCAGCGTCTGCCGGGCTTCCTCGCTGATCCCCCGGCGCAATCAGAATCGGCCATCTTCAGATGCCCACGATATCTGATGCGTTCGGGCTGCGGCTGGAGCGTGCGTGGGGTTGCCCAGCCCCCTATTTCGGAATATTTTTTTCTCCACAAAGACCCCATCGGGGAGACTCCCCTATGAGCGTATACGTCGCACGTGATCGAGCAAGCGCGCTTGAGCACATCAGTTCGCGCATAGATAGTACTGTCGATCTAGACTATGAAACCGCGTGGGAAGACGCGCTCGAACTCGGACGACTTGGGCAACAGCGCGGCATCGTCGTACAGTTCCGAACCATCGAACATGTCTGTGTGGAGTCTGCAGATGCGCTAGCCAGAGGGCTCCGCGGAGAAAAACTCACATTCCGACAGCGACACCTCTACTGCCGGTTCGACATGACGGCATTATCCGAGGACTGTCTGTGCGAACTCGAGGCACTCGCTATCGAGTACGGCGACTACATCCTGCCTGGTCACTTGCTGCAAGAAGCCACGCTCATCTGGAACTAGCCAGTTCATGCTGTCCCAACAGCGATACGTTGGGGGGCATCTGCATGTCGGGCCACCGGCTGACGCAGGCAAGGGACTTCGCGCTCGCATGCCATCGCAAAAGAACTCCGCTGAAGAGCAAGAATGTTGTCTGCCCGCCATGCCAGCCAGACTGCTTCCGGGAGATAGCAAATCTACTTAAGAAGAATCCCTACGGGCGGAAGCATCCCGGCAAAAGTAGGATGACGGGGACGAACTTTGCATGAAGGAATATGTCATGCGTCCCCGCTATGCGACTGAGAAGGATTGGCCTGAGGTTGAGGCCCTCCTGCGTGCTTCCTCACTTTGCGTCGAGGGGGTACGCGAACATATCACCCATTTCATCATGGTCCGCGACAATGCCGGGCTTCTCGGATGTGCCGGCGTGGAGCGCTATGGGGAAACAGGACTTCTTCGAGGACTGGCTGTTGCGCGGCGCGCAAGGTCTGTAGGTCTCGGCGAGCTTCTGCTTTCCGCAATCGTGGCAGACGCCCGGCTGCAAGGGGTCGCATCAATCGTGTTGCAGACCAAGACCGCATCCGGCTATTTCGCGCGCCTCGGCTTCGCGCCAATCAACCTTTCTGACCTGCCGCCTGCCGTAATGCACTCGCAGGAACTCAACCGTCCCCCAGCCGATGTCGGGACGCTGATGCAAATTGCCTTGTAGTAGCTCGCTCGCAAGTTCATTCGCCGGAGCGGGCAGCCAGGCGCATTGCGGAGCCACGGAGGACGGCTCGCAACGTTGAAGTCGATGCAAGAATTTCCACCACGCCAGGGTCATCGCGGCTTTGGCTTCCTTGACCTTGCTGCCCTATTCCCTTCGAGCGGCTTGAATTTCCCGCAATCTTCTTTATGCGCCCTTCTCCCGACCGTGGGCTTTTCGGGGAGCGGTTTAAGCCATTAGCGGGGCACGATTTGAGGCCGACAGCCGTGTTCAACCGGCACCGACTTCGTTCGTGAGCGGCTTGCCGCTTTCGAACTCCGTCACGCTGCGCAAGGTTGTTTCGCAAATGGTCGTCACGGCCTCGCGCGTGAGGAAGGCTTGGTGTCCGGTCACGATCACGTTAGGAAACGTGATTAGCTGCTGCAGCACGGAGTCGTCGACGATGGTGCCGGACAGGTCGCGGAAGAACAGGCCCGCCTCCTGCTCGTACACGTCGATCGCCAGCCCGCCGAGTTGCCCGCTCCGGAGCGCTTCGATGACTGCTTCCGTGTCGATCAGCCCGCCGCGGCTAGTGTTGATGAGCAAGGCCCCCGGCTTGGCGCGCGACAGCGTTTCGGCATTGATGATGTGATGGGTCTCGGGCGTGAGCGGGCAATGCAGCGAGATGCAGTCCGCGCTTGCGCCGATTTCTCCCTCGTCCGCGTAGCGTCCACCAAGGGCCTCGAATTCCGGGGACGGGTACTTGTCGTAGCCGATCACGTTGCAACCGAACCCGACCATGATTTTCGCAAACACGCGCCCAATCTTGCCGGTGCCGATCACGGCCACGGTCTTGCCGCACAGGTCGAAGCCCATCAGGCCTTCGAGCGAGAAGTTGAAGTCCCGCGTGCGGTTGTAGGCCCGGTGGATCTTGCGGTTGACCGCCATCAGCAGGGCCGCCGCGTGCTCGGCGACCGCGTTGGGCGAGTAGTCGACAACGCGCACTACCTTGATCCCGAGCGTCTGCGCGGCATTCAGGTCGACGTTGTTGAACCCCGTGCAGCGCAGCGCGACCAGCTTGGTGCCGCCGCGTCCGAGCGCTTCCAGCACGGTCGCATCGGCCCGGTCATTGACGAAGATGCACACTGCGCCGTGGCCCGCGGCGAGGCCCACCGTCTCACTGTCCAAGGGAACTTCGAAGTACTTGAGCTGATGGCCTTCGGCCGCATTCGCGGCATCGAGATGTTGACGATCGTAGGACTTTGCGCTGAAGACGGCGATTTCCATGATGTGTCTCCGCGGCGAATCGCATGGCGCGCTTCGCCCAGGTTGCGCTGCACTATCCGCCAGCCAGTGTGGCGGCGACCTGTACGAACAGGATTTTCACGATGGTCATTGACGGGAAGATCATCGAGTAGCCGAGGTCGGGCCGGTCGGTGGGCGCGACGCGGTTGGCAAAGGCAAGGATGGCGGGATTGCCGGTCGCGCCGCAGATCACACCTACCGCCAGGTCGAACGGCAGCCTGAAGACCCAGAGGCAGAAAATCGCAGTAATCAGCAGCAGGGCAAGCAGAATCACCACGCCATAGATCAGGAAGGACACCCCGGTCACGCCGATGGTGGCGAAGAACTTCGGCCCGGACGCAATGCCCACCTGTGCGAGGAAGATAGTCAGCCCGAAGTTGCGCAGGACCAGGTTGGCCGACAGCGGCATGGTCCAGACGAACGGCCCGAGACGGCGCACCCGGCCGAGCACGAGGGCGACCAGCAGCAGCGCGGCGAGCCCCAGCGCCAGCGTGCCGACGCCGGGAATCGGCACCGGGATCAGCCCCACCAGCAGCCCGAGGGCTGCGCCGATGCCGATCGAGATAAAGCTCAGTTCGGCGGTGCCCTTGATGGAGTCGCCGAACAGCACGCGAATCGCCTTCATGTCGGCGCGATTGACCAGCAGGCCGACGCGGTCACCGAACTCGAGGATGAGGTCGTCGCTGGGCATCAGGTCGGTATCGCCGCGCCGCACGTGGGCGATCGAGCAGACCATGCCTTCGGGAAAACGGATATCGCGCAGCGTGTGCCCGACCACGAGCCGGCTTGAGGCAAACACGCGCATATAGTCCAGGTCTTCGCGATGGCTCGTCATGCGGCCCGGCTGCAGTTCCCCGCACAGCGAGGTTGCTTCACGCAGCACGGCCGGGTCGGTGGCGATCGCGAGCAGCACGTCGTTGGCCTGCAGGACCAGGTCGTCGGCGGACGGTTGGTTGTGGTGGGCGCGACGCACGGCGGCAATGGCCACCCCGTCCGGCAGGCAGGTTACGAGCTCCGACAGCCGCGCGCCGATAAACGCCGCGTTTGACAGCACAATCTCGGCGGTCTCGATCAGCTTTGGCGGCGGCCGCACGATATTCGGCTTGAGCAGCGCAGTGAGGGCATACAGAAACAGGATCGGCCCTGCCACGCCGACCGGGTACGCGACGCTGTAGCCCACCGCGGCGCCGTCGCTCTTCATCGCCGCCATCGCGGCCTGCAGGCTTGCCGTGCTGGTGCCCGCGCCGGCGAACATGCCTAGCGACTCGTCTAGCTTCACGCCGACCAGCGGCACCAACGCAACCGCGACCAGTCCGGAGCCAACCACGCCAAGGACCGCGGCGGCGTTGGCCTTGATGCCATCGGGGCTGGTCAGACCCTTAAAAAACTGCTCCCCGTACTGGATCCCAATGCCATAGAGAAAGAGCAGCAGCCCAAGGGTGCCAAGGATGGCAGGCGGCGCGGACTTCGGCGCGAACCCGCCGATTGCCAGCCCCACGAACAGCACCGCGCCCGAACCGAGCGACACGCCCTTGATATTGATCTCGCCGATGACATAGCCCAGTGCAACCGTGAGAAACAGCGTGAGCAGGGGCTGGGTTTCGAGCAATGTCCGGACTGCATCCATGGCAGCTCCTTTCTGATGGGCAGGAGCAAGGGGGCAGCGATAAGCAACTGCGCAGGGTCACGCGCGCACTGCACGGACGAGGTTGACAGCCCTTATTCCGGGCATGCGTAATCGAGGGTGGCTTGTATGAATCCTATCATCGTGACAGGCACCGGCCGGCACGGCGGCAACCACCGGAACGCCCCTCGAAAATATACGATGCGCCGCACAAGTTCAAGAATTGAAGCGGCGCGCGGTCAAACAGGCGGTTGGCACCTCCAGGCACAAATCTTCTGCCAAGCCCTATCTCCACCTTACGGTAGCGCCGGCCTCACTTTCCCCCACATGCTGCGGCCAACCGCGCGCTAACCAATCGAGGCGATCATCGCGTCGGCGAGATCTTCGCAGCGCATCCAAAGCCGCCGGAAATCCACCAATCTGCTGGCATCCGGTATGTCGGGTGGGAACGGGCACGAATCCGTGCGGAATATGCAGGCTATCGCCGGTCAATCAACGTACGGCTCAGCTTCCAGGATCCATCAGAAGGCAGCCCGGTTTCTGGCGTCACGCTGATCCTGCCAAGCTGCGGTGCAGGCAATACCCGCAAATGGGGCTGTGCGACAACGCTACATGGGACTAAATTTCGGCAATGCCGAAACCCCTTTCTCCTGCTTCTGAAACAGCCGGCACCGGACGCCTGCCATACCGAATCGACCTGGAGTTCGCGCGTGGCCTAGTCTGGTTCCGGCGCGACCTGCGCGCCGACGACCATGCAGCGCTGCACTATGCCCTCAAGCACTGCCGCCAAGTGTGGTGCGTGTTTGTCTTCGATCGCGAAATCCTTGACCCGCTGATTGCACGCGGACGCAAGGTCGATCGACGTGTAGAGTTCATCCTGAGTTCGTTAGAGCCGTTACGCAGGACGCTGACCGACTCGGGCGGCGGCCTGATCGTGCTTGACGATATCGCGCGCGATGCCATTCCCAGGCTGGCGGCCGAACTCGATGCCGAAGCCGTCTTCACGAACCACGACTACGAACCTGCCGCGAAGCGGCGTGACACGGCCGTGCGTCAGGCACTGGCTTCCGACTCCCGGGTGCTGTTCACATTCAAGGACCAGGTTATCTTCGAGGCTGACGAGCTCTTGACCGGCCAAGGCCAGCCGTTCAGCGTCTTCACGCCGTACAAGAATGCGTGGTTACGCGCAGTGCAGCCGTTCGACCTTCGAACGTATCCAGTCGACAAGTATCTGGGCGCGCTGGCACCGGTGCCCCGCCAGTATCAAAAGGCTTCGCCGATGCTGCACGATCTCGGCTTCGCTGTCAGCAATCTTGCCGAGATTGCAATGCCCACCGGCAGTGATGGCGCCCATGCACTGTTCGATGAATTCATCGACCGCATCGGCGATTATGGCTACCGGCGAGATTTCCCCTCGCTGCGCGGCCCAAGCTACCTGTCGGTACACCTGCGTTTCGGCACGATCTCGATCCGCACGCTGGCGCGAGCCGCGCTTGACGCCGTACTGCGCGGCGGCAGCGAAAGCGCCGGCGCGGCCGTCTGGCTATCCGAACTGATCTGGCGCGACTTCTATTTCATGATCCCCCACCACCATCCCCGCGTGGCCGACGGCAAGTCTTTCCGCCCCGAATACGATGCGCTGCAGTGGGTCGACTCTGTCACGGGCGACAGGTACTTTCAGGCATGGTGCGACGCGCAAACCGGCTATCCGCTGGTCGACGCCGCGATGCTGCAGATCCGCCAGAGCGGCTACATGCATAATCGTCTACGGATGGTGACTGCGAGCTTTCTCGTCAAGGATCTCGGCGTCGACTGGCGACGCGGCGAGCAATATTTCGCCGACCAGCTCAATGATTTCGATTTCTCGGCCAACAACGGCGGGTGGCAGTGGGCTGCGTCAACGGGCTGCGATGCACAGCCGTACTTCCGTATCTTCAATCCGGTCAAGCAATCGGAGAGATTTGATCCACAGGGGCGATTTATCCGCAAGTACTTGCCGGTGCTGGCACAGATGCCGGACAAGTACATCCATGCGCCATGGACGGCGCCTGCGAATGTACTGGCTACAGCGGGGGTGAAGCTTGGGGAGAACTATCCACCCCCGATCGTGCAGCACGAAGTTGCGCGGAAAGAGACCCTTGAAAGGTATGCGGCGATAAAGAAATCGATATAGCCGTTGCAGACCGCGATTCCGGCTAATGGCGTTCGACCGGCTCGAGCGCCCTCCACTCCCCGGCTGTTCTCCGGGCCATCGCACCAAGCCACTAGGGCGCGGAAAACGCCGCGCCGATTTGCCGTGCCCGTTTCATCTCGTCGCCGTGCAGGTAGATCGAGGTGGTCGAGATCGAGGCGTGGCGCAGGTTGTCCCTCACTGTCGTCAATTCCGCGCCGCGCGCCAGTGCATGAGTCGCATGGGTGTGCCGCATCCAGTGCGGGCTCGCCTGCCGCAGCTTATCGGCGGCGCAAGGGTGATCCGCCTGGATCAAGTCCGCCGCTTGCCTGAAGAAGCGCCGCAACACGCCCCACAGGCGCGTGCCGGTGATGCCGCTGGCCGGATCCTGGCCAAGGCCGCCGATCAGCGGGGTATGCGGGTCCCATCGCGCCGGCGTGACTGGCAGGCCTCGCTCCACCAGATAGCTGTCGAGCGCCAGGCGCGCCAACGGTGGCAGTGCCACCTTGCCGGTCTTGGCTCCTTTGCCAACCAGCTTGAGCCAATGGTCGCCATGGGGATCGCTTTCAACGTCGCCGAGCCTCGCACCGACGAGTTCGCTGGCGCGCAGTCCGGTGGCGTAGCCGAAGTCCAGCACAAAGCGCAGGCGCTGGGCCGCCGGGCCGCCCCAGCCATAGGACCACTCGAGGCCGCCGGCAATGGTGCGGATCAGCAGCCATTCGCCTTCGGTGAACGCGTGCGAGCTGTCCAGCGCCGCCGACCGCCACCCTCCCCGCACCTTGATCCCGGCGAACGGATTGGCCAGCACATAGCGGTGGCTGGCAAGGCGCGGGCTATTTTGCCGTGAGCGCACTCCTTGGCAAGGCCCTGCTCGAGGTCGTGAACTATATGGAGCACTACGGCATGGTTCGCGATCCGGATACGCCGGTCCTGCCGCACCATTCATGGAATACCAACAAGCGTGTCAGCTCATGGGCCATGTTCAACCTGACCCGGCACTCGCATCATCATGCTCAGGGTGAGGTGCCCTTCCAGGACCTGCGGCCTTTTCCGGCGGCGCCGATGATGATCAACGGCTACCTGACAACGATGGTGATCGCGATGATTCCGCCGTTATGGCACAAGCTGATGACGCCGAAGGTGCTGGCCTGGGACCGCGACCATGCTTCGGCGCAGGAGCTTGAGCTGGCAAGGCAGGCGAATGCGCGCAGCGGTATCCCCGCCTTCACGAACGCCAGATAGGCCGAGGATACCTCCACATGCCCGCAGGCGGCTCGCAAGCATTGCGCGAAGAGGAGCTGGTCTGCACCTGCTTCACTTCGCGCGTCATCAGCGCACCGCGCCCTTCGGCAAAGGTCAGAACTTGTGTCGAAGGCCGACCGCCACGCCCGTCATGCTGTTCTTGCCTTGCCCAAGCGCATAGATGTTCGCGAAGCCGAGGGTGGCATTGTGAAGCGCCAGACCGGCGTTCTTGGCGTAGGCGGCGGTCAGGTAAATGTCAGTCCGCTTGGAAAGATTGTAGTCGGCCATGAAGGACACTTGCCAGGGATTTGCCGGATTGGTCGTCGGCGCTGTCGGCACCAGCTTCAGGGTCTTCATGTTCTGGTAGTAGTACGCCAGCGTCAGGGTCAGCGCCGGAAGGACTTCGTAGTTGCCGCCAATCCACCAGAAGTCATCGCGCAATGCCGTGGAATCGTCAGGGAACAGGTTCTTTTCCCAACGATAGCCGGCCATGACCACGCCTCGTTTGAAGCTGTACTTGACCGCGCTGGCAGCCTTGCGGAACTTCCCGGTGGCGCCGGTCGCGGCATTGATGGTCGGGTCATACTGGTCATAGGCAAGGCTGACACCGAAAGGCCCGCTGTCATAGGACAGGCCGGCACCGTAGCCGCTATCCCTGCGGAACTGGCCGGGCACCTCGCCCGCGCCGGCGGCACCATTGCCGAAGGTCCAGTGCGCCGCGGCGGTGAGGCCGCCGAATGTTCCCACATACTTGACGGTGTTGTCTGACCGGTAGTTCACGCCGGTCATCACATCAACGGGCTCATACTGATACGCGAATGCCGTCGGCGAGTAATTGCCAAGCGCGGTACTGAGCGCCGTCATCTGGCGGCCGAAGGTAATCGTGCCAAGCCCGCTTTTCAGGCCAACGAAGGCCTGGCGTCCGAACAAGCGGCCGCCTTGCTTGAGCTTGCCATCGTCCACGCCAAAGCCGTTCTCTAGCGAAAACACCGCCTGCATGCCTCCCCCCAGGTCCTCAGCCCCGCGCAGGCCCCAGCGCGCAGCGGACAGCGCGCCGCTGGAAAGCCCGATCTTGTTCTCCGCAGGACCGGCGTTGACTTGCCCGGTGGCGGGATTCACGGTCGTGGGGGTCTGCGAGATATTGCTGACGTATTCGATATTGGCGTCCAGCACGCCATACAAGGTGACGTTCGATTGCGAATACGCGGCGCCGGAAAACAGCGTCAGTGCCGCCAGCGAAGCCTGTGATCTCTTCATGTCCAATGCTCTCCACATGTAAGAATAATTTGCTTGCCGCCGGCCAACCGCCCTCGTACTTCCCGGCGACAGCTCCTCCAAGAACAAATTACCTGCTCAAAATCTGTAAGACGACAAAGGAAAGGCAGATCACTTCCATCTTTGGCACGCAAAGACGCGTGATCGGAATTCGATTTCTCCACGGCGCACGCGGCCGTCCCCATGGCAGGTTCGGCCTGGCCGAACCGCTACCATGGAAGCTGGATCAAGGATGACTGCGGGCCGGGCCTGTAGGGGTGTCCCGGCACCGGCCGCCAGAAAGTTGCGTGCGACTACGGCCGCAGCACGTACTCCGGCGCGGTCTTGTTCTGTCCGTGATACCCGTTCGACCCGAGGAAGTTCGGCCGGTAGGGATCGGACTGGCTGTTCAGGCCCTTGGGAATGGAGCCAACCAGCGCCGGGCCGTTGATGCGCGCCAGGATGCGGTCGCGGGCCTTGTTGATATCGCGCACCAGCTTGCCGACATCCCAGCCGACCAGCTTGCCGTTTCGGTACACGACCTTGCCGGCAATCAGCACGTCGCGGACGTTGCGCGATTCCATCAGGGTCACGATCGTCCCGGGCACGTTGTTCATTGGCGCGGTATTGATGGTGTTCGCGTCCAGGATGACAATGTCGGCTTCCTTGCCCGGCGTCAGTGTCCCAACCTTGTCCAGCAGCCCGGAACCGGCCGCGCCGGCGACCGTCATCATCTCGATGACTTGCCGCGATGTCACCAGCTGCGGCACCGAGAGCTGGTTCGGGTCACTGAGCAGATAGACCAGGTCATTGGCGAGGCCTCTCTGTAGTGTGTACGCGCTGCGCATCAGCGAAAACGGATTCGCCGTCATGTTCGCCTCGATATCCGGGCTCAGGCTGGGCAAGATGCCATAGTTCAGGCATAGCTGGAACGGCGGCATCCCGTGCCGCATCTGCATCTCGATCAGCGGCGAAATGGACGCATGCCCGCCCCTTTCGGACAAGATCTGCCAGGCCCGGGAGGTGACGTTGTTGACGCCGATCTGGGCCACGGGCTCGTCCTGCCAGAGGTTGCAGTGCACCAGCGTGACGTCAGACCAGTCGGTGCCGTTGCGCGAATCGGCTGCCATGTCCTCGACCATCTGGCCATGCGCGGCATGGTTGTTGATCAACGCCCCGAATTCGCGCGCCAGTTGCCACCCGGTATAGCTCTGCACCTGCTTCGTCCTGGGATCGACCACCGGCTTCCAGCTCGCCCATGCGCCCAGCGTAACCAGCTGGTCGCGCGAGCTGAAGTGCTTCTTGGCCAGCCGGCCAAGGCCGAACGACGTATCGCCGCTGCGGCCGGGCCATTCATAGGGCTGGTCCGGAAACTGCGCGGACCTGTCAGTCCCCGGTGAATAGGCAAAGACGGCGCGCTGCCCTGAATCCATCAGGCCCTGGATCATCGCGTCCGTATAGGCAGGCGTATGCGACGACTGCGAGGTGTCAGTGCTGGTCGTGATGCCCTGGGTGATCTGACTCAGGCTCGCAAGCAACTCCGCGAGATAGCAATCCTCGGGATCATAGGGCGGGCGCCCCAGATCCCATACGGGCGTCCCGCCGCCGGCGGGATTCGGGATGCGGCCTGGAGTCCAGATCTGCTGGACCACCGTGGTATAGGTCTCCAGCGGCCATGCCGCCTTTGGCTGCTCGGCGTCGGTGGGAATGTCCCGGATGTGCAGCACGTCGGTGGTCAGGCTCCGGAGCAGGCTTTCATACTGGTGATGATGGGTGCTGATGAATCCTGGCATGACAATGGTGCCGGAGCAGTCGATCGTTTGCGCCTCGGCCTTGAGGTTCGGGCCAACTGCGACGATCTTCTTTCCCGCGATCAGCACATCCGCCACTTCGAAGTCGCCTACCTTCTTGTCAAGCGTCAGTACGATCCCACCCTTCAGCAGAATCCTCCGTCCTGGCACGGTCGCCTCCGCCGCGCCGTAACGGCCATGAACCGGGGCCATGCCCCCCGGCTTCTGTGCAAGGCTGTTGCCAGCCACGGCGGCACCCGCCACGGCGCCTACACCGGCCAGGCCGCCTCGCAGAAAATCGCGCCTGGAAAAGCCGCCGCGATCGGCTGGTGCGGCCGGGCGTCCTGCGCCATCCCGCGCTTCTCGTTCATCAACATCGTTCTTGTCGTGGCCGTACACGTTATTCTCCCGCAATGGATTCACAATTCAGTACACGCGTTGCGATGCTGCCGCGGTCGCCCGCGGCAGCTCCCAGAATCCCTTGATCTGTGAGGCGAAGTGGCCCGCTGCCAACCGCTACTGCAGCGAAATGCCGGTGCGCTTGATCAGGTCCTGGTTGCGCTTCAGGTCATCGCGAATGAGCGAGGAGAATTCTTCCTGGGTGCGTTCCCGCGCCGGTTCAAAGCCCAGGGACTGGAGGCGCGCCCTCGCCTCGGGGTCAGCCAGTGCCTTGCTGATATCGGCGCGAATCTTGCGAACCACGCTCTCCGAGGTGCCGCGCGGCGCCACCAGAGCCGACCAGGTCTCGAACTCGTAGTCCGCCGGCCCACCGGATTCGCGGATGGTGGGAACCTCCGGGTGACTGGGCACGCGCGTGGGAGAAGTCGTGGCAAGCATGCGCAGGCGGCCGGACTTCACCAGCGGCTCGACAGATGCTGCCGACGCCAGCGTGAACACCACATCGCCATTGACAATCGAGGTATATGCCTGCGTGCCTTCGGTCGCATAGTGGACCGGGAGCATATCCGTGCCGGTCATGAATTCGAGCTTGGCGGTGGCAAAGTGCGAAGGGCTTCCGATGTAGCTGGTTGCGTAGGTCAGCTTGCCGGGTTTCTCCCTGGCCGCGGCAAGCAAGTCCCCCACGGTCTTGTACGGACTGTTTGTCGCCACGCAAATATAGAACGGCGCCCGGTAGAGCATGCCCAGCGGAATGAAGTCCTGCTGCGCGTCATAGTTGAGATTCGAATGCAGCACCGGATTGATGGTGAGATGGGAATGGCCGAGCAGCAGCAAAGTGTGCCCGCTGGCGTCGCCCTTCTTGGCAGCACCGATCGCCAGCGTGCCGTTCGCACCGGGGCGCGATTCGATCACGACCGGCTTCCCCTGCCAGCTCCGCTCGAGTTTTCCCGCGACAATGCGCAGCGCGACGTCCGGAGCCAGCCCTGGTGCGTACGGAGACAGCACCCGGACGACCCTGGATGGAAACTCTTCCGCTGCTACGCTGGATCCTGTTCCGCATAGCGCAATACCAGCCAGCGTGGACAGCATGATTGATTTGAGGCCCGACATGTGTGGTCTTCTCCTGCAATTGAGATGGCAAAGCGATCGGTGGAAACAGCGCAGGTTCAAACCATGCTGTGTTCAAACTCGCCAATGCCTTCAATTGACAGCCGCACGGTTTCGCCAGGGCGAAGGAAGCGCTTCTGCGGCGCGCCAGTGCCGGCCGGCGTGCCGGTCAGGATCATGTCGCCAGGCTGCAGCGTGACGCGCGACGACAACATCGAGATCTGCTCTGGAATGTCAAAGATCAGCTTGTCCGTGCTCGAGTCCTGCATCAGCTCGCCGGATACCCAGAGCTTGAGCGCAAGCCGATGCGGATCGGCGATCTGGCTCGCCGGCACCATCCAAGGCCCGATCGGGCATGAACCATCGAAGCTCTTGTGTCCAATCCAGTCCAGGTGAAACGGGCTTGTCGGCGGCATCTTGGCCCGTCGCATCGCGTCGCGTGCCGACAGGTCGTTGGCAATGGTGTATCCGGCAACATGCTCAAGCGCCTTCTCCACCGGGACGTCCTTGGCGGGCTTTCCAATCACTACGGCAAGCTCGATTTCCCAGTCGACGGTCTTGGAGTAGGCAGGCAGCGTGACGGCGGCGTTGGGGCCGACCACGGAACTGCGGCCCGTCTTGATAAAGTGCCACGGCGCTTCGCCAAGCTCCTTCATATCCGGGCTCGGCTCCAGGCCAAGCGCACGCGCCATCTCTTCGCGGTGATCGCTGTAGTTGGCGCCGGCACAGTAGATGGTGCCGGGGTGCAGCACCGGGGCGAGCAGGTGGCCTTGCGCAAGCGGCTGGCCGCCCGACCTTGCGGCCCCGGCCTCGATGCGGCGGGCAGCTTCCTCGAGCGCGCTCTCGGCCATGCTCCACTGCTCCAGGATGCCGAGCACGGTGCTCCACGAAGACACGGTGGTCTCGTGCGCCACGTCATAGATACGCTCGCCCACTAGGATGCCGGCACGCGGGCCTGTTGCTGAAATGAACGTCAATAAACGGTAATCCATGTTGTCTCCTTCCTTGTTTTCTGTCTTGTCGTGACTGCTTATCGGTTG
>NZ_JFJW01000243.1:0-12353 GCF_000611125.1 Cupriavidus sp. SK-4 | reverse complement strand
CGCACTCATGACTTCTGTATAAGGAAATGGGTCTACGCGACAACTCCAGCGTTTCGCGACGCGCTTTCCCTGAGCCTGCGCCATGGCAATGAAGTAGTCCCTGACTGGGTCAAAGATAAGCTCCCTAACGGACAGACGCATGGTGACGTGCCACCACCGACGACAGCTTCAGCAATGCTACCGCTGCGGATCGATGATCGCCCATATATACTGGGGCGGATGACCGACCCGGAGAACTCTGGGCACCTGATCGTCGCGCTGTACGACACTCAGCGTGGATTCGCGACTGTTCACTACGTCAACAAAGACGGGAATGCTGCATTACTCGGCGACACCGCCGAGATCTTGCGCAAAGTGATACACGATTATCTCAACGCGGAATCTGCGTTCGCCAAGTCGCAGCGCGCCTGCCGGTCATCATCTGCGGTGGTGGCGTGGTCATCTCTGGCGCCTGCGCAGAACTGGAAGCGCTGGCCGGCATGCTGAATGCCCCGGTCTTCACCACCGTCAGCGGGCAAGGCAGCCTGGCCGACACCCATCCGCTGAATGCCGGCGTGGTCGGTGCCAATGGCGGCATCATGGCCACGCGCGAGATCGTCGCCAAGGCCGATGCCGTGCTGTTCATCGGCTGCCGCGCCGGCTCGACCACCACCGAGCACTGGCGCTTCCCGTCGCGGGACATCGCAATCCTGCATCTCGATGCCGATCCGATGGTGATTGCCGCGAACTACCGCACTGATGTCGCCATGGTTGGCGATGCCCTGCTCGCCCTGAAGGCGCTCAACACCGCCGTGAGCGACCGCCTGGCCCACCGCCCGTCCGACGCCGCCGACGGCGCCGCGCTGGCCGGTGCCGCGCGTGCCGCCAAGCTTGCCGCCTTCGCACCGCTGGCGGCCTCGCTCGATGTGCCGATCAAACCGGAACGCGTGGTGGATGCGCTCAACCGGCTGCTGCCGGATGACGCCATCGTGGTGGCTGACCCCGGCACGCCCTGCCCGTATTTCTCCGCGTATTACAACGCCAGCAAGCCTGGACGCCATTTCATCACCAACCGCGCCCATGGCGCCCTTGGCTTCTCGATGTCGGCCGGGATCGGCGCGGCCGTTGGGCGCCCGCGTGCGACCGTGGTCTCGGTCATGGGCGACGGCAGCTTCGGCTTTACCTGCGGCGAGATGGAAACGCTGACGCGACGCAAGATTCCGCTGAAGATGATCGTGTTCTCGAACGCAGTATATGGATGGATCAAGGCAAGCCAGAAGGCCGGCTACGAGCAACGCTACTTCTCGGTCGATTTCAGCCGCACGGACCACGCGCGCGTTGCCGAGGCGTTCGGCATCAAGGCCTGGCGCGTGGAAGACCCGGGACAGCTCGATGCCGCGATCCGCGCGGCGCTGGAGCATGATGGTCCGGCGCTGGTCGACGTGATTTCACAAGAACTGCAGGACACCGCCGCACCCGTGAGCCAGTGGATGGGCTGACATCCAGGCCATGTCCAGAACGCTTATCTGATCCGAACCGAAGCTCAACGATGGGAGAGGTATCTATGTCTAGCCGACTTGCGGCACCAGGCCGCCAGAAAGCGCTTGGTGCCGGCGTGGTGGCCCTTGCCTGCCTGCTGCTGCCGCTGACAACGGCAGCAGCAGGGCCTGACAATGCCACGCCACTGAAGCTGGTGGTCACCTTCCCGCCCGGCGGCAGCACCGACATTGCCGCACGCATCATCCAGCCGAAACTGGCGGAGGCGGCCGGGCGGCCCGTGGTCATCGAAAACCGGCCCGGCGCAGCCAGCCAGGTCGCCACCCAGTACGTGGCTCGCTCCGCGCCGGACGGCAATACCCTGCTGGTCGCCTTCGATACGCATGCGATCAACCCCGTGGCGAAGTCCAGGCTCCCCTATGACACGTTCAAGGACTTCACTGGCGTCACGTTTGCCGTGCGCTTCCCGCTCGTGATCGGCGCATCGCCCACCGTTCCTGGCAAGGACCTGCGCAGCTTCCTCGACGCTGCGCGGCGTGAGCCGTCCAAATACAGCTACGCCTCCACCGGGCTTGGCTCGATGAATCATCTTGTGGCCGAGGACCTGAAGCGACAGGCCCGGGTCGAGTTGATGCACGTGCCGTACGCCGGCGGGGGCCCCGCGGTCCAGGCAGTGCTGGGTAATGTGTCCAGCATCACGCTGCTGAGCTACGCGGCCCTGAAGGGCCAGATCTCTGCCAACAAGATCAAGCCGCTGGCCGTGACGGGCGCGCGCCGCCTGCCGGACCTGCCCGATGTTCCAACCGTCATCGAGTCCGGGTTCCCGGACTTCGAGGCCTACTCGTGCTGACCGCGGCCGGCTTCGAGGTCATGGCCACCGATGGTCCCACCGTAGACCGCTATGCGCGCGAGCAATACGAGCGCTGGCACAGCTTCGTCAAGAAGACCGGGTTGAAGCTGGAAGACTGAGGCCGGGCCGGACGCATCGCATTCGGGGATGCCGCGGACCGGGCTGAAAAGTCGCCTCGAAACTTTGGCCCGGCCCGCGGTTCTAATTTCGTATGGTGAGCAAATTGTCTGCCAATCGGCGCACCGTCTGGTTCTGGCTTGCAGTCGGCGCCGCGGCGGTGCTGATTGGCCTGGTCGTCCTGTCGCCTCCGTTCAAGGCCTTCGTCGACCAGGCCATCGATTGGGCGCGGGCGACAATGGAACAGCACCCCGCGGCAGGCGCGCTGGTCTTCTTCCTGTTCTCGGCCCTGTCTGCCATGCTCGCCTTCGCCTCGAGCGTGGTCCTGGTGCCGCCGGCCACCGAGGTGTGGGGCAAGCCGCTCACCATTGTTCTGCTCTGGGGCGGCTGGCTGCTGGGCGCTGTGGCCGCCTTCGGCATCGGCCGCCTGGCCTATCCATTGCTCGCCCGCAGTGGTTACGAGGACAAGCTGGCGAAATACCAGGACTACGTGTCGCAGCGCATGAAGTTCTGGGCGGTGCTGCTGTTCTGTATCGCGGTTCCGTCGGAAATTCCCGGTTATCTGTTCGGCTCCATGCATTACCCCTTCCGCAAATTCCTGGCCGCGATGGCCATCGCCGAAGCGGGCTATGCGTTGGGTATCGTCGTGGCCGGGGAAAGCCTGGCAATCGACCGGCCCTTACCTTTCCTTATTGCCATCGGCATCCTGGCGGTCGTCGCGGTGCTGGCGGGCCTGGTGCTGCGTGCGGTCAGGAAGCACAGGTCCGGCGGCCTGCAACGGCGCTGAACGGGCCGCCAGGGATCGCGGGAGACGAATTTCGCCCCATGGGTCAACCGACGTTTGTGCCGCATCGGTCATTCCAGGCCGTCTCCGACGCTACTTGGAACCGCCGACAACTAGCCTAAGATAAATTCTCAAGAGTGCATTTCCGGGGCTTGCTCAGTTGCTTCAGGGGCAGACATGCGACTAGCTGACTTCATCTTGCGGAATACAGGGCGCATTGTGGCGGTATGGGAGGAGTTTGCGACCACCCTGCTGCCGGCAGCAAGAAGCATGGACTCCCTCGCGCTGCGTGACCACGCACCGCAGATCCTGCAAGCCGTGGCGAAGGATTTGTTGACCCCGCAAACGAGGGAAGCTCAACGCGAAAAATAAATGGGGCAGGCCCCCAGGCTACTCGGTGCGCCGGAAACCGCTGCACAAACACACGCCCTCATGCGCGCGCGCGGTGGCTTCAACATCAATCAACTGGTCGCTGAGTACCGGGCGCTGCGCGCCAGCGTGCTGCGCTTGTGGATTGACGAATGTCAGCCGGCCGCCCCGGATCTGGACGAAGTAATGCGGTTCAACGAGGCTATCGACCAGGCAGTCGCGGAGTCCGTGGATTTTTTCCATTCGGAGGTAGAGCAGGCTCGCGACCTGTTGCTCGGCATGGTTGGGCACGATATGCGCAGCCCACTGCAGACCATCCAGACGACCGCCTCATATATCTGGCGGCGCTGAACGCGGGGGAGAAGGTATCGGAAGCTGCAGCCCGGCTGATTCGAAGTGGTTCCCGCATGAATTCTCTTCTGGATGACCTGTGCGATTACAACCGAACGAAACTCGGCCTGGGTATCAACATCACGCCTGACGACGTCGATCTGGCTGACTTGGTTGCCGATACCGTGGACCAGTTGCGTACAGCTCATCCGGCCCGCCGCATCGATCTTGAGGTGAAGGACAACGTGCAGGGTATTTGGGACGGTCCGCGCCTGCAGCAACTGCTTTCTAATCTGGTGCTCAATGCGATAAGGTATGGCGCGCCGGACGAGCCGGTCCGCGTTGTAGTCACCGGCCATGACGCGGAAGTCCGTCTCGAGGTCAGGAACAGTGGTCCCGCCATTGACCCGCTGTCGCTGCAGCGCCTTTTTGATCCGCTGAGGAGAGGCCCGGATCAGGAGCACAAAAACGTGGACGGCCTCGGACTCGGGCTGTATATAGTGAGCGAGATTACCAAGGCCCATCAGGGATCGATCGAGGCGCGCTCCGACCAGACAGGGACCGCGTTTGACGTGCTTCTGCCGCGTCGCACGTAACTGGCCGCGCGCAACCTGTTCGCTATCGCCGACAGCTGGAATTACCCCCTGCTTTCCCGCCTGAAGCGCGTCGGCGCATGCCCGGTCCAGCGCTGGAACGCCCGCCGAAACGCCTCCTCGCTGGCAAAGCCAAGCTGCTCCGCGATTCTTCCTACCGGCCAGTTGGTCGTGCACAGGCATTGTTCGGCGTACTCCTGCAGGCTGTGTTCGCGCAGCACCCGGTAGCTGCTGCCGTCGGCAGCGAGACGGCGGCGCAGGGTCGGTTCGCTCACGTCAAAGCGCATGGCCAGTTCAGCCAGCGTCGGCAGCCGCGCGCCATGCACCAGCGCTGCATGCAGGATGCCGTGCACCTGCTGGCTCAGTGATACGACCTCGACCGGCGCACCGATCAGCCGGTAAGGAAAGTCTTCCAGGAAGGCGTCGAGCTCCGCGGCCTGGCGCACGACCGGGCGGTCGAGCAAGGCCTCATCGAATTCGAATCCGTAGGTCTGGGCCCCGGACGTGACCGCGGCATGGAACAAGCCCAGGAAAGGCATGGCGTCCTCGCGCCGGGGATGCGCCAGGTAGACGTGGGTCGGGCGTAGCGGCTGGCCGACCAGCCAGCCGAACAGCAGCATATAGAAGAAGAGCCCGGTCAGGTCCACCAGGCAAGCCGCGGAGGAGTTCGCACGCCGCAGCGAATCCATGCGGAACACCGCCTGGCCTGCGCCTTGCCCGAGGCTGAGCGCACCGGCACGCGGATACAGCATCGCGCAGAAATCGGCCGCGCAGCGGATCGCCTCCCTCAGCGTCTGGCTGCTCAATACGCAACGGCACAACAAGTCCACTTCCTGCTTGCGCATCGGGGGGTGGCCGTTGCCTTTGGCGACCAGGGCCTCCAGCCGCTCGATCGCGGCGCGATAGAGCGCGGTGAACCTGGCGGGCGGCGCATGCCCGGATGTGCCGGCGGCAGGTGGAACCTCTACGCCCTGCCGCTTCAGTTCGTCAAGCAAGCGCTGCACCATGCCGTGCGGAACAGGTACGGGATTCCCCGGTATGTGGGCATTCATGGGCGCTCGTCCTGATTGCTTCGGTAGCGATGGTTGATCGTTCGGGTGGGGATCCGGTGCGGCCTGGCCTCCCATAATCATCCCGGCACTTCCACCCGCGCAGCAGCTTGCGCACGGCCTGGGCGATGGAGGTTGCCATGCGATGAACACCATGCCTATACGGGACAACCCATAACCGCGCTTCCCTCCCGCAAACCCCCGGCTCCGGCATCTCAGCCCTGCTGCCCTGCCGACGCCGCGTTAGACACACCATGATCCACATACTCGATGAAATCGTGCTCGCGCCCGGGCATCTGCCCACTGTGCTGAGCCTGCTGGAAAGCCAGTACCTGCCCGGCAGCGCCGCCAGGGGACTGGCGCTGCTGCAGCGCTGGGTGTCGCCGCCCGTGGCGCTGGAAGATGCACCCAATACGTTGTGGCTGCTGTGGCAAGTGGCGGATGCGCCGACTTACTACGCCATGCGCGCAAGCATCGATGCCCCGGTGCTCGCCTTCTGGTCGACAGTCGACACGCTGTGTGAAGCGCGCCGCCGCCATGTGATGGCCGATGCGACAGCTGCGCTGCCCCAGCGCAAGGAGCATTGCGATGCGGCTTGAGACAGCACAGGTGCGATTGCACGCCGGCTTCAGCGCCGGGACGTGCACACAGGAGCAAGCCCTGCTTGCGCGCATTGAAACACTGCCGGGCCTGCGCCATGTGGCGATTGGCAGGAACCTGGCGGGAAGCTGGGGGGCTGGCGACTACACGCTCGACCTGCAATTCGACCCGACTGCATCCGGCTCGCCCGGTCACGCCGACGGCCTGGCTGCCGCGCTGGCCGGCATGGCAGAGGTGGATAGCGTCGCCTATTACCCGATCTCGGGCGGACTGCGCGCCCCTCAGTTGCGCCACGGGATCTGGCGCACACTGATGTTCCAGGTCCGGCCTGAAGCGCTGGACTGGCAGGTCAGCGGTCTTGAGCAGGACCTGCTGCGGATGCCCGAGTACATGCCCGGCATCCTCAACTGGCGGCTTGCCCGCGTCTTGTCGCCCGGCACATGGACCCATGTCTGGCAGCAGGAATTCGCCAGCGCAGACGACCTGCTGGGCGAATACCTGATGCACCCCTTCCATTGGGGCCACGTCGACCGATGGTTCGACCCCGAGTTTCCCGAATGGACAGTCCAGGCGATCTCCCACGCCTTCTGCCCGCTCGCGACAAGCCTGATTGCCAACCACAACCGCACAGAGGAATACGCGCCATGATCGCACACGGAACACTGACAGGAAAGATTGCGCTGGTAACCGGCGCCAGCCGCGGCATCGGCCGCGCCATTGCGCAGCGCTTCGCCGCAGAGGGCGCGCTGGTGGTTGCCACGGCACGGCGCGCAGGCGAGTCCGAGGACGAACCTGGCACGCTGGCCGAGACGGTTGGCCAGATCACGCGGCAAGGGGGCAGTGCCATCGCGCTGGCGGCGGATCTCGAGGACCCGGCGCAGCGCAACGACCTGGTGGCGCAGGCAGCAAGGGTTGCAGGCGGTCTCGACATCCTGGTCAACAATGCCGGCATGGCGGAATACAGCAGCATCGAATCGATGCCGCTGGAGATCTTCGACAGGACGGTCGAGCACTACTTGCGCATCCCCTTCGTGCTCAGCCGTGCAGCGATCCCGCTGATGCGCACGCGCGGCGCGGGGTGGATCCTGAACCTGGGCTCCGTCACCGCCCTGTCGCCTGCTCGCCCATATCAGGATTTTGACCGGGCTGGCGGGGTCACGGCCTACGCCGCGGTCAAAGCCGCCATCAACCGGTTCACCGAGGGCCTGGCAGCGGAACTGGAGGCCGACAATATCGCGGTCAATTCCGTAGCGCCGAGCACGGCGATCCGCACGCCAGGGAGCGAGCGCTATATCCCGGACGGCTATCCCACCGAGCCAGTGGAGTACCTGGTGGAAACGGCGCTTGCACTCTGCAGCGTGCCGGCCCGGCTGCGCACCGGCCACATCGCCCATAGCCTGCACTTCCCCCTGGCGCACGGGCTGGACGTCCGTACGCTTGATGGCCAGGGCATGCTGCCACGGCCCGTGATCCCGTCCTGGGCACATCCCGGTTTGAGCCAAGAACTGTCCGCAAAGTAAGCCCATGGAGAAGAGCATGCGCGCTGTCGTCATTGACCGTACCGGGGGACCCGACGTACTCAGGCTTGGAGACCTCCCGAGGCCGGAACCCGCTGCCGGCGAAGTCCTGATCCGCGTGGCCTGTGCCGGCGTGAATCCAGCTGACTGGAAATGCCGCGAAGGCTATCTGAGCCACTTCATGCAGTACAGCTTCCCGCTCGTGATCGGCTTCGATGCCAGCGGCGTCGTGGCAGCGGTGGGAAGCGGCGTCAAGGATTTCGTCCTGGGACAGCGCGTGTTCGCGCAAACCGGGGTCGGCGCAGGTAAGTGGGGTTCCTATGCCGAGTACGTTGCGGTCAGCCAGGATTGTGTGGTGCCGATTCCCGACAACCTGGGATTTGCCGAAGCCGCCGCAGTCCCGACCCCGGCGCTGGCCGCCTGGACGGGACTCTTCGACGAAGGCGGACTCAAGCCAGGCCAGACGGTGCTGGTTCATGGCGGTGCCGGCGCGGTCGGCACGTTTGCCGTGCAACTGGCAAAGGCGGCCGGCGCAACCGTCGCTGCCACCTGCAGCGCGGCACGCCGCGACGAACTGATGGCGCTCGGGTGCGACCTGGCAATCGACTACCGCGGCGGCGACATCGCTGCCGCCATGCGGGCATGGGCGCCGGCTGGCGTCGACCTGGTACTGGACGCCGTTGGCTGCGGCACCCTGCCGAACGGCATGGACCTGCTCAGGCCCGGCGGCATCCTTGTCGCCATCCTGACGCTGGTCAGTGGCGACAACGGCCCGGATCCTGCCGCAGCCGCGCAGCGCGGCGTCCGCACCGCGGTGGCGTTCAGCAAAATGCCCAGCGGCGCGCGGCTGCGCGAGATCGCAGCGCTGCTCGGCAGCGGGCGCCTGCGACCGCCCCGCATCGAATGCCTGCCGCTGGAACACGCGGGGCGCGCACTCGATCTGGTCCAGTCGGGCAAGGCGGCAAGCAAGCTGGTGCTGCGTATCGCCGAGCCAGCCAATGCTGGAGCATGACCATAACACCATTGAAATCCGAGGAGACACAATGAAGAGCAAAGCCCTCCTGCTATGCACGATCGCCGGTGCGGTGCTAGCCGCCTCACAAATCAACGCGCCTTCCCTTGCCGCGATGACGCCTGATGAGGTCAAGCGCCTGGACGGCCCGCTCACGCCAATGGGCGCCGAACGGTCCGCCAACAAGGACGGCAGCATCCCCGCTTGGAGCGGCAAGTGGCAGGCCGCGCCCGCAGGCCTGGCGTTCCGGCCGGGCGATGCGTATCCCGATCCCTATGCGTCGGAACAACCGCTGGCAACGATCACGGCCCAGAACCTGGAGCAGTACCGTGCCCGCCTGAGCGACGGGCAGCTCGCCATGTTCAGGCTGTACCCGGCAACCTTCAAGATGGCGATCTACCCCAGCCATCGCGACTTTCGCTATGGCGATGCCGTCTACAAGGCGATCCAGCACCACGCCCCCGCCACGCAGCTGACGAGCGACGCGAACGGCCTCAAGGACTATCCGCCGACCGCGCCCTTTCCCGTTCCCAAGAATGGCCTGGAGCTGATGTGGAACCTTCGCTTCTCTTCCGCCATTGCCGAAGAGGCAGCCGTCTACGACCAGGCCGTGGTGTATCGCGACGGCAAGATCGCGTGGGGCAAGTGGAAATATGACATCTGGTCGCCGGTCAACGGCAGCGCATTCGAGAAAGGCTCGCCCCTGATCAACCGGACCTTCGCCCGCGTCGAGACCAAACTGCCTTTGCGCGAACGCGGCAATATCATCGTCTCCCACAATTTCTGGGATCGCGAAGGTTCAGATACGGCCAGGACCTGGCAATACAATCCCGGCACGCGCCGGGTGCGGCAGGCACCCGAGTTCGGCTTCGACCAGCCGCTCGGGCCGGGCGGCTTCCGCACCGTGGACGATGACCGCCTGTTCAATGGCTCAGGCGAGCGCTACGACTGGAAGATTGTCGGCAAGCGGGAGATCTATATCCCCTACCACAACTACAAGCTGGCCGATCCCGCCGTCAAGTACGCCGAGCTGCTGGGCCCCAACCATGCGGCACCCGACCTTGTCCGCTACGAACTGCACCGCGTCTGGGTGCTCGAAGCCAAACTGAAGCCAGGCTTCCGGCATCAGTACGCGAAGCGCGTGCTGTACCTGGACGAGGACACCTGGATGGCCGTGCTTGCCGACAACTACGATGCCCGCGGCCAGTTGTGGCGGACCAATATGCAATCGTCGCTCTTCGCCTACGATGCACGGCGCTACTACCCGGCAGTGGCGTTCTATCACGACCTCACCGCTGGCTCCTATCTGGCGGACCGGCTGACCAATGAAGGCAAGCCGGTACGCCTGAACAACAGTCCGCAGTTCAGCGAAGCGTATTTCTCGCCGGATTCGATCCGGGGGGCGGGGCATTGACTCAGACCTACCCTCAAAAGAAATGACGAACTCCGGCCCGTAGCAGCAGCTGGTTCCGGTTGGACGAGACAATGGCAGCACCGGCAACATAGGCGGCGTCGAGCACGGAACCTGTTGCATCGCCACCAACATGCTGGTACATGCCCTGCACGTAGATGTCCGTTCGCTTCGACAGCAGGTAATCGGCCATCAGGCCGACCGAATGATAAGTTGGATGCTGCTTGCCAGAGGTGGCATTGAAGCTGGCGCGCGTATAGGTGTACATCGCCCCTACCCAATAGGCTGCGCCAATCTGGTACTTGGCGTTTACCTCAACATTCTGGAAGCTGAGTGAGGATAGCTGACCCACTGGCGGAACAATCGGACCGACATAGCCAGAGCTCTGGGGATCGATCAGTTTCACCTTCAGATCGGGAAGATGGCGCACAACCCTTATCTGATGCCGAGCCTGCGCCGTTGGAAAAATCTTCTATCGGCATCCGACCACCACCGATATGCACGCGGATCTCGGCAAGGCTGTCAGCCAGCACGATCAGATCATCGATGCCATCGAACGTCATGATGCGGACGCAGCCGGAGAGATCGTGCGCGCCCACATGGATCTGTCCCGCCGTCGGATGACTGAATATGTCGCTCCGGTTGGCGTTGATGTGCCGCTGATTTATTGATCGAGAAGCGCGGCATACTCCGCCCTTCAGGGCGGGGAAGGATAGCGCGACGGTGAGGCGGCTCAATGCCTCCGTAACCGTCTAATGTGGCATCCTCTTCTGCTCGATGGCTTATCCGCCAGAAACTGTGTGGTGGTGCGCTATGGTTGCCATCCCACTTCGCCGGAAGTTGCGTCGGAGCGCTCATCGAGATCGTGCGTCAGTACAGACACAGTAGCGACCTTACAGAGTTTCACGTTTGGGCTCGTCGGCTACCTGTACATTGGCCAGATGCAACGACTCCAGGCCTTCAAGTTCGAACTGATGCCGCGCGGTGAGCAGCAGCGCGACATGCGCCGATTCGCCGGATCGTGCCGGTTCGTCTACAACAAGGCGCTGGCGCTACAGATCGAAAACTACAGGGCAGGCGGCAAGTTCATCAGCTATGTGGCGATGGCAAAGCGTCTCACCGAGTGGCGCAATGGACCTGGAACACCTTGGCTCAAGGACTCCCCAGTGCACCCGCTGCAACATGCGCTCAAGGATCTGGAGCGAGCCTACAAGAACTTTTTCGCTAGACGGGCCGCACATCCTCGCTTCAAGAAGAAGGGGCAGCGCGACAGCTTTCGCTACCCCGACCGGAAGCAGATCAAGCTGGATCAGGCCAACAGTCGCATCTTCCTGCCCAAGCTCGGATGGATTCGCTACCGCAGCAGCCGGGATGTGCCTGGCGAGGTGCGCAACGCCACGGTATCTCTGCATGCCGGCAAGTGGTTTGTCTCGATCCAGACCGCGCGTGAGGTGGAAAAGCCGGTGCCGCAAGCAACCAGCGCAGTCGGCATCGATGTTGGCATTACCCGATTCGCTACGTTCAGCAATGGTACGTTCCTCGCTCCGCTCCACAGTTTCAAACGGCACGAAGCCAGACTGCGCCGCGCTCAGCGGGCGATGAGTCGCAAGACGAAGTTCAGCGCCAACTGGAGGAAGGCGAAAGCCAGAGTCCAGCGCATCCACGCCCGCATCGGCAACGCCCGCCGCGACTACCTGCACAAGGCCACGGCCACGATCAGCAAAAACCACGCGATGGCCTGTATCGAGGACTTGCAGGTACGGAGCATGTCCAGGTCGGCGGCGGGAACAGGCAAAAGCCCAGGCGCGAATGTTCGGGCTAAGTCAGGCCTGAACAAGTCCATTCTCGACCAGGGCTGGTTCGAGTTCCGCCGGCAGTTGGAATATAAGCTGGCGTGTAACGGGGGCTGGCTTATCGCTGTGCCACCGCAGAACACGAGCCGGACGTGTCCGTGCTGCGGTCAGGTGTCGGCGCAAAACCGTACGACGCAGGCAAGATTCCGCTGCGTCGAGTGCGGATTCGAGGAAAACGCAGATGTGGTCGGAGCGATCAACATTCTGGCGCGGGGACACCGCGTTGCTGCCTGTGGAGAGTCGGTGCAGTCGGGCCGCTCGGTGAAGCAGGAACCCACCGCAGCGACTGCGCAACTCATCGCGTAGCGCCGAAGGAATCCCCGCCCTTTCCGCCATAAGGCGGCGGTCGGAGGCCGAGGGAGGGGAGATGGAATGAACACCGCCCGTCAGTA
>NZ_JFJW01000242.1:0-11638 GCF_000611125.1 Cupriavidus sp. SK-4 | reverse complement strand
GACGGGCTCAGATAGTGTGAACACGCCCTAGATTCGTCGCGGTGAATTCACTTTTGGCAGCGATTCACGGAAGACTGGTCCGCCTGCTGATCAGAACTATTAGAGCGCCGCTATACCGGCTCTGCAGCCCATGAAAGCGCGGGCTTTACGCCCGCTTGGGTGCGGCGAGGGGGCCTTTTCAACGCCGTGGCGGTGACATGCAGGCAACCTGCGCGGTTGGTATGCGGGCGCTGCGTAAATGGCAGCGCAAAGCCTGGCATAGGCGCCGCCACGATCCGCTACTGGCCATTCAGATGGCCAGCCTGATCCACGTTGGGCGCCTTGGGAGCGCGTGTGGCGGCGAATGGCATCTGGCATCGGATCGGGTAAGCTATCCCCGCCCCTGAGACGCCAAACGGCATCGATACCCTATCGCTTCACGGGGAGCGGAAGGGCTGTCTTATAGCGAACCTGCTTGAGGGCGAAGCTAGACCGTATCTTTTCGATACCCGCGATCGGAGTCAGTTGCTCGAGGATGAATCTCTCCAGGGCAGCCATGTCGGCAACCGCGATTCGAATCAAGTAGTCACTATCCCCCGTCATGAGATAGCACTCCATCACCTCATCGTGCTCTGCTATTCTTCGCTCAAACTCTGTCAGCGACGCTTTGCTTTGGTCTTTTAAGCTAATCGAGATGAAGACGTTAACCCCAAGCCCCAAGACGGAAGCGCTGGCAAGGGCCACATAGCGCTCAATAACGCCTGCCGCCTCCAAGGCTTTAACTCGGGCGAGACAGGGGGATGGCGATAGATGAACACGTCGCGCTAGTTCGACGTTCGTCAGAGCGCAATCTTGCTGAAGCTCATCCAGAATACGAATATCGGTGGCGTCGAGGTTCATCATCGCGTCCCTGCAAAGAAGCCTAGAATTGGCGCATATGTAATCTGAGCCAATGGAGGCTCACAAATCGGTAACGGCCAAGAGTGCTGTCAGCAGCAGCTTAGTTGCCAAGCCCAAAGCTGGGCTGTGCCTGGGACACCGCTGCTCGCACACTTTCGTCAGGCGAGCTGAAAGGAATCGAGCCGCGCATGGAAGGGAGGCGACTGGAGAACATCCGGTCTGCGACACCCTTCCACCTGCTTAGTCTGATCCTTTTGCAAGCCAGCCTGATACGACCTACATGACCGCTTATCTTGGACAGGCTCCGACGTCGAAACTTACGCCTCGACAAAACGCCGATGTAGAGCCTCCATCGTGGCCCCCAATACCTCGTCAACCCCAACCGTGGAGACAGGAATCTCGGACCATGCGGTCGTTGATTTGTCCGTGTCCTTGAGACCAGAACCAGTCGCCAAACACACAACAAGGTCCTTTGAGGAGATAACTCCTGCTTCACGGAGACGACGAACCGCTACGAACGGCATCACGCTGGCCAACTCGAGAAGCATACCCTCCTGGCCCGCAATGAGTTCTTGCAAGTTCACCAGGCCATCGTTGTCCACGGGCACGGCCACACCACTTGACTGACGCAGTGCATACAGGGCCTGGAATGCGCTCTGCGCTGCCCCTACCGAAGCGGCCAACGTATCGTATTTGACCGTCGCAGCGGGCACCATATCTGAACCATTATCAAGGGCTTGCTTCAGCGAACCATGTGCCTCGGCTGCTACGAAGCGAGGTATCTGCTGGATGACGCCAGCGTTCTTCATGTCCATGAAGCCCTGATAGATACCAGACAAGGCATCGCCATAGCAAACCGGCATCGCCATCCAATCCGGCGCACGACCAAGGTCTTGGACAATCTCGTACGCGATCGTCTTATAGCCTTCAATGCCGATTGGCGTGCTCCCGACCACCGGCGCTGAATAAGGCGAAGTCACAAACCAGTTGTGGCGTTTCACCCCAGCGGCAAGCAACGGCCAGCGCTGAGTCTTGTCAGCCATCATGATCAGATGCGCGCCTAGCTTGCGGATTTGCGTCATCATCGGACCGGCCGCGCCTTTCATCGAGACCACAACACAAGGTATCCCGGCACGAGCAGCATAGGCCGCCAATGATGCCCCAGCATTCCCTGACGATGCTGTGGCTACTACAGGCGCGCCTAGCTGTTTGGCATATGAGACCGCTACGGTGCTCACCCGATCCTTGTACGACTGCGTCGGATTCCGCGTCTCATCCTTGACGTACAGGTTTTCGATGCCAATGTATGTGCCCAAGCGCGCCGTGGCCAGGAGCGGCGTCCCGCCCTCGCCCAGCGATACCGCGTGCTCTGCGTCGACCGGTAACATATCCGCGAATTGCCACAGACCGCGAGTTCGGCGCTCTCCCGTGTTGAAGTTCCAATCGCGCACGGTGTCGGCATCGTATTGGACGCGCAGGTTGCTGGCCAACACGCCGGCGCACTCTGCACAGCCCTGCTCCCTGTAGTCCGGCGGATAGTGCGTGCCGCAGCGCAAGCACTGCAGTGACACAGCTTTACTCATGCCAGCACCCGCAGCTTGCCGTCCGTATCGTGCAGCAGCTCGATGCCGCGCTCGCGTACCACAATCGTGTTTTCGACCTGCAGCCCACACCAACCGAACTCGTAGTACGGCGTTTCGACGCACATGACCATGCCTTCCTCGATGATTTGGTCATTGCTAGGCGTCAGGTCGGGCATGTCATACCCGTCCAGGCCGATGCCATGGCCGACGTGGCTTCGCGAATAGTGCGGAATCCCGGCCGCGCGCGTTGCCTCCATTGCAATCTCGAAGACCCTAGAGGCCTTGACGCCGGGACGGATCGCCTCGAAAGCGGCCATTACGCCGTCATGAAGCGCCTTGTGGTATCGGACAATCTTGGGGTCAGGCTCCCCAAACACAGCGATTCGAGCGATATCGGCACGGTAATGTCGGTAGCGGCCACCCACGTCGAATCGGATCACATCGCCCCTGCGCAGCGCAGTATTCGAGGGATGTACATTGGGCATGGCCGACCGCGCGCCGAAGCCGATACAGCCGAGCACCGGGGTGGCGTCATGCTGAACGGTCGTGGCATGGAACGTGCGCGCCATCTCAACTTCCGTGATGCCTTCACGTGCCACTTTCAATGCGGCATCCACCGAGCGCTCTGCAATGGTGGCCACCATGCGCAGGCGCTCGATTTCCACAGGCGTCTTCACGGCGCGAATCTCGCGGAACAGCTTCGTTGCCGGCACGATCGTGGCCTGCGGCAGTTCTTGCTGGAGACGCTCCCATTGTCCCGGCATCAGGCCCATTTCGTCGATGGCGAGGGTCGCTTTGTCCAACCCCTCATTTCGCAAGCTCTTCAGCAGCGCGTTGAGACCATCCTTTTCATCGGGAAGGTCAAATAGCTCCAGCAGACGGCGGTCGGCATCAGTGATTGGACCTTCCGCCTTGTCCACGTGAAAGAAGCCGAAGCGAGTGATGTTTTTAATCCACACGTCCTCCTGGTCCACAAGCTGATCGAGCAGCGATGTGGGGGCGATGACGCGCGAGCCCTCCAAATCTTTCGCCGGCAACACGACAAACACTTGTGGCCCGCGCCGAATCCATTGCGAGAGCGCCCAGTAACCGCTTGAGTAGGTAACATTCTCAGGCGACGTGGCGATAAAGGCGTCAACGCCTTTTTCCTTGGCCATTTGGGCCAGGCGCGGTTTGTTCAGAAGGCTTTCCATTACTTGCTCACTCCGTTTGAGTTTATCTAGCTGCCGCGATACTTCTGTCGACAGCAGCGCTTTGGTCAAAGGTATTGGATGAATAGCCGAGTGCTTTGGAACATCTCAGAGCAGCACTGACGACAAGCTGTGCGATGGCGGGCCATTCCTCGGGATCCCGCTGGGCCTTCAAGAAGGCAACACTAATGGCCGCCACGGCAACTCCGTCCTTGTTGCGGATCACCGTCCCGATGGATACCACGCCAACTTCGTTCTCCTCGTCGGCAATCGCATATCCACGCCGACGAATGTTGTCGAGTTCGTTCTGCAATGCTCGCACGCCGGTGATGGAGTGCTTGGTGCGTGCCGCATAGGGACCCGGACCGAGCACAAGCGATGCCCGCTCGGCGGAAAGTTCCGCGACCAGACACTTGCCCATGGCCGTAGTGTGAGCCGGAATACGCTGCCCCGCTTCCGCACGAATCGCGATAGGACCGCTACTTTGAACGGTATGAAGGTAGACCACAGAGTTCTGCTGAATCGCGCCCAAGTAACCGTTGAGTTGATGGGTCTCAGCCAAAACCTTCAACTCGGCAGACGCCGTGATATGGAGTACGTCGCTACGTGCCGTGGCCGAACCGAGTGCCAATGCGCGATAGCCCAGGCGGTACTTGCGCGTCTCAATGACCTGATGAAGGTATCCCGCGTCGACAAGGGTATTGGCCAGCCGCTGGGCAATAGATGGGCTGATATCTAGCAGTCGAGCGAGCTCACGTATGCCTAGCGGCTCCCCACTTTCGTCAACCGCACTCAACATTTCCAAGCCGCGTCCGAGAGATTGGTTCGTTGTCATATGTTCCGATATTCGGTACAGTGTTCCTATACGTAAAACTATACGACGCACTACACCCCGTGTCAACGAAACTCCAGGATGTTTGCCGGTAGGCGTTCAGGCGATGGCCTGTGATACACATTCACGTCTTAGCGTCGGCTTCGGTAGGTGAGGCGGAGGGCCCGCCACGTAGCGCTATGGGAGACAACCTAATGCGAACCGGGCTCGCATCTACCTGCTGAGCTCTTTACGACACCTGCGGTGAAGAGCGTGAGGACAGGGAACAGGCCGATGGCCGGCCCGATCCAGCGAGTTGTGATGGATGACCCACCTGGATCCAGACTCTGGAAAGCTGGATAGCCGCTCCTGACCGACGCATCGCCATCAGCGCGCCGCGACTGAGGCCGATGTGACAACGGGCGCCACAGAAGTGCGTCGGCCAGCGAGCGCCTCTCGCTGGTTTCGCGGGGCGTTCGCTGGCCGTCTACCGGCAATATTGTGAGGATCGGGGCTTGGTCCCCATAGCGCAGAACTAGTCCAGCGAGTGCTTAGCCGCCCGGACAATCGATGCTGCATCAACGCCGAAATACTCGCGAAGAGCCCCGCGCGTATCACTTCGGCCAAAGCCATCGGTTCCCAAAGTCAGATACCGGCGATCCGTCGGCACATATTCCCGGACGCTCTCCGGCACCGCGCGGACATAGTCTGTTGCGGCAATAATCGGGCCCGCGCTCTGCTCCAGTTGCAGTTGGAGGAACGGAATTTCATTGCTCGCCTCGCCTAGGAGTTCCCGCTTGCGATGCAAGGCGCCATCACGGGCCAGCTCACTCCAACTCGTCACACTGTAGACCGAGACATTGATGCCGTCACTAGCCAGTTGCTGTGCCGCCTTAATGACTTCGGTCAGGATGGCTCCCGAGCCCATCAGGGTGACCCGCCTGGCCGAAGCTGTCGAAGACGCTGTATCGGGGCGCTGCCAATCGTCGAACTTGTAGCATCCCCGCAAGATCGCAGCCTCGACGTCGGCGGACAAGTTAGGCTGCGCATAGTTTTCATTCATCAGCGTGACGTAGTAGAAGACGTCTTGCTGCTCCAGCATCATTTCCCGAATGCCTGCGTCAACGATCACGGCCATCTCTGCCGCAAACGCGGGGTCATAGGCCTTGCAATTGGGAATGGTTGCGGCAACCAAGTGGCTGGTTCCGTCCTGGTGCTGCAAACCTTCTCCTCCCAACGTGGTACGCCCCGAGGTAGCGCCAAGCAGGAATCCGCGAGCTCGCTGGTCTGCAGCTGCCCAGATGGCATCTCCGATGCGCTGGAAGCCGAACATGGAGTAGTAAATATAGAACGGCAACATAGCGAGGCCGTGAACGCTATAGCTCGTCGCTGCAGCCGTCCAGCTGGCAATCGCGCCAGCCTCACTAATCCCCTCCTCCAAGATTTGGCCGTTGAACGCCTCTCGGTACGCCAATACCGATCCGATATCTTCCGGGTCGTACCGTTGGCCCACACTGCTGTAGATGCCCACCTGCTTGAAGAGGTTGGCCATTCCAAAGGTGCGTGCTTCATCAGCAACGATTGGCACGATGCGGGGACCCAATTCCTTGTCCTTCAGCAACTGCCCGAGCAAGCGCACGAAGGCCATCGTCGTGCTCATCTCTTTACCGTTGGCCTCAATCGCAAAACGCGCGTACGAAGCCAGCGCAGGTTTTGCAACCACACTACACTGTGTATTGCGCTTGGGCAAAGCGCCGCCCAACCCCTCCCGCCGCGACCGCATGTATCGCATCTCATCACTCTCCGCATCGGGCTTCAGGAAGGTCAGAGAGGTCGCCTGGTCGTCTGTCAGCGGAAGATTGAACCGGTTCCTGAACTCAATGAGCTGGGAATCATCGAGCTTCTTCTGCGAATGCGTGGTCATACGGCCTTGGCCTGCCGCACCCATGCCATACCCCTTCTTCGTATGAGCCAGGATGACTGTAGGCCGACCATTTCGTTCGGCCGCTTTAGCATAGGCGGCGTAGATCTTGACCAAATCGTGGCCGCCTCTCTTCAAGCGGTCGATCTGCTCGTCGGTCATACCCTGCGCCAACAAAGCAAGCTGCGGATTTTGCCCAAAGAAATGCTCACGGTTGAAACGCCCATCCTTCGCCGCGAAGGTTTGCATCTGACCGTCAACGGTGTCGCCCAAGGCCTCCGTCAAGGCACCGTTGGCGTCGCGAGCAAAGAGGCCATCCCAGTCGCTACCCCACAGCAGCTTGATAACGTTCCAACCAGCACCGGAAAACAGCCGCTCGAGTTCATCGATGATTCGGCCATTGCCCCGCACCGGACCATCCAGGCGCTGCAAGTTGCAGTTGACGACCCACACGAGGTTATCCAGTTTCTCACGGGCCGCCAATGTCAGCGCACTCATGGACTCCGGCTCATCCATTTCCCCATCGCCGAATACGCCCCAGACCGTTCGGTTGTCACACTGCAGCAGGCCGCGATGTGAAAGGTAGCGCATAAACCGTGCGTGGTAGATAGAGCTGATGGGCCCGATGCCCATCGAGCCGGTGGGAAACTGCCAGAAATCCGGCATCAGCCACGGATGCGGATAGCTGGACAAGCCACGTGCGCCGTTGCGAGGACCAACGATTTCCTGTCGATAATGAGCCAGGTCGGCTTCGGACAACCTGCCTTCGAGGAAGGCACGTGCATAGACACCCGGCGCACTATGCGCCTGAAAGAACACCAGATCGTCCGCGCGGAAAAAGTGATTGAAGCCGGTCTCAAACAGATCCGCGGCGCTCGCATAACTCGCGATGTGTCCACCCAGTTCGCCATATGCCTGGTTAGCTCGAACGACCATTGCCAGTGCATTCCAGCGCATCATAGATCCCAGTCGCTCCTCAATGGCCAAGTCGCCCGGGAACTTCGGCTGCGCGTCGACGCTGATCGTGTTCACATATGGCGTCGTTAGATTGGGCTGCCATCCGACACGTTGGTCCCGAGCCAGGCGAGCAAGCTCATCAAGGATGTACTTCCCGCGTTCAGGGCCGTATGCCTGAATCAGTCCGATGAACGCTTCGCGCCATTCGGTGGTTTCGATGGGATCGAGGTCAACTTGCTGTGCAGCGACCGCGTCCTGGAGCAGGGGTGTAGTTGGCGTATTCATAGGCAAAATTCTAGGCGGGAAATCCCAGCATGTCGTACCGTACTCGACTGCAAGTCGTTATCGGTCCAGCACAATCTGCTGCGATGTGGCTTCCTGCCAGAACGGAACAGCGGGCCTCGACACCATCAACTTCGGATTGGTTGAGCTTCAGACAAGCAGGGGCTAGCGAACGTCAGGTTAGGACCGCGCGCTCAGCGTTCGCCCTTCTCTACCAAGCCTCAAGCCCTCTGACGTCTTTTACGCTGCGTGACACTGGCTAGCGAGAGGGTCATATTGCGGATAGATGGCTTTCCGTTAGGCATGAGCGATAGGCTTCCTGAAAGTCCTCTCGACGAGTTCTCTCTACAAGCGCCCTTCTTGCGACCGCGGCGCTACTTTCGTCACGTGGTTTTGAGCGAATCAGAATATTCCACTGGCCAGCCTCGTATCGTCGGCATGACGCGCTGAGACGCTGGGCATTCACAGTCGAATTCAGCGACCAATGCTGTAACGAGCCGCCTAGAATCAACTGGGTTAGCATTGCCTTGCCCTGAAATCCAAAGACACACTCGCGATGAACCGTCCCTCTCCTGATTTTCACTCCCGCACTTCTTCGCCGTCTCGCATGATGAGTGGTGCGGAGATGATTGTAGAAGCGTTGTTGGCGGAGGGCGTACAAAGCGTTTGGGGTTATCCCGGCGGCGCCGTTCTACCGATCTACGACGCTATTGCACAGCAACCAAGCCTTCAGCATTTGCTCGTGCGTCATGAGCAAGCCGCGGTACATGCCGCGGACGGCTATGCTCGTGCAACCGGAGAAGTTGGCGTCGCTCTCGTGACATCTGGCCCCGGTGTTACCAACGCTGTGACGGGCATCGCAACGGCTTACTTTGATTCGATACCGCTGGTGATCCTGTCAGGGAATGTGCCAACCTCAATGATTGGCGAGGACGCCTTTCAAGAGTGCGATGCGGTCGGCATTACGCGTCCCATTGTGAAGCACAATTTCCTCGTGACAGACGTGACGAGCCTGCCTCAAACTTTGAAAAAGGCTTTCTACCTCGCGCGTACTGGCCGGCCCGGCCCGGTGCTGGTTGACATTCCGAAGGATATAGCCCTCAGCACAGGACCATTTCAGTACCCTGAGCGAGCTGACATTCGTTCATATCGACCTACGGTCGCTGGACATGAAGGACAAATCCGCCAGGCAGTTCGCTTGCTGAAGCGCGCTGCACGGCCCTATCTCTATATCGGTGGCGGTGTCGTGTCTGCACAAGCGAGCCCCGAGGTGAGAAAGCTGGCAGCCTTGATCGACGCGCCGGTCACCACCACGCTTATGGCGCTTGGCGCCTTCCCGGGAAAGGACATCCGGAATCTTGGCATGCCCGGCATGCATGGCACTTATGAGGCGAACCGAGCGATGCAGGAGTGCGATGTACTCCTTGCCGTCGGCGCTCGATTTGACGACCGCGTTATCGGCAACGTTGCAGACTTCTGCTCGTCCCCAAGGCAAATCATTCACATTGACATTGACCCGACAAGCATCGGTAAGCGGGTCAAACCGACAGTGCCAATCGTTGGAGATGCCCTGCGCATCTTGCAGCGCCTCATTGAGTCCTGGAGGGACAGCGAGGAGCCGTCCAGCAGCAGAACGGCTTGGTGGGAGCGCATTTCTGAATGGCGAACCAAGAACTGTCTGGCCTATACGCGGGACGGCAAGACCATAAAACCCCAATACGTGATCGAAACACTCTGCCGAATCGCACCAGAGAACGCCATTGTTTGCTCGGATGTCGGCCAGCATCAGATGTGGGCAGCACAACACTATCAGTTCGGACAGCCACGTCAATGGCTCAATTCCGGAGGGCTCGGCACCATGGGGGTAGGTCTTCCCTACGCCATGGGAGCAAAACGCGCCTTCCCCGAACGCGAGGTCATTGCCATCACGGGAGACGGCTCCATTCAGATGTGTATTCAGGAACTATCCACCTGCAAGCAGTACGAGCTGCCAGTGAAGATCGTCTCACTGAACAACGGATATCTTGGAATGGTGCGTCAGTTACAACACGTCGAGTATGAGCAGCGATATAGTCACTCATACTTGGAAGCACTACCAGACTTCGCCGCCTTGGCCAAAGCCTATGGGCATATCGGACATACTGTTTCCACTGAAGCCGACGTCGAGCCGGCTTTACGTGAGGCGCTTTCTGAGAGAAAGCGAACGGTCTTTCTCGATATTAAAGTGGACCCGACCGAAAACGTATGGCCAATGATTCGAGGCGGAGATGGTCTCGACATGATGATGTTCGGCGAACAGTCATTCAACGGCTGAGTCGTCTCTAGCGGGCGTAATCCAACTAAGCCGACGGCATCAAGAGTTTTGGGTGTTGACGTTGCCGGTTATTGCGAGGGTGATCTCGCCGTGGCATCAGCCGCACGCTTTACATGTTATTGGCACATGGCACCCACCGGGGTCGTCGTTTTTCCGCCGTATCCCGGCCTGTTTGCCTATTGTTCAGGTGAATGGGAATATGAAAATTCATTCATAGGAGTAGCAATGAATCTCGTCACGCCTTTTGGCAACGCACCCCGTAGTAACGTACGACCCTCGGACGATTCGACAAGCCGGACAGCTTCGGTCAACCCGCTAACGAACGGTGTATGTAGGAAGCCATCAGAAGTTCTTATGGAAAATTCGAGCGACCGACCCGATGTGGCAAACATTGCCTGGTTGGGGTACAACTGAGCGCGGCCAGTCATTGGCTCTTCGTGGCGCCGCGCAAAAACCGAACGCGGCCTAACGTCGAGAGCGATGAAGCAGATGGCTGCCTCGATTAGCGGTCATCTGCTCAAAGGTAGGTTGTCGCATGCTAGCTCGTTTGAGGACGACCAGCACTCGGTGGGCAGTACGTGCTCAAGAGAGGAAGCGATTCAGCCGGCGTGGTTATCGAAGCGCGACTCGGCGAGAGATTGAGCCTTCTCCCACATTGCACGGTCCACTGTCACGCATTCTTGTGCTCGCTGTTTCGTGCCTGGTAGACGTGTTCCCGACTGAGAGTCGATTGCTTCCTTCAGCCTGCCAAGCTTGTGCCAGAAATGATCCCCCGCGACCGCTGTTGGATCGAGCAGTATGCAGAAGACCCCTAACCCGTGAGGCGGGCCATAGACTGTTTGCAGGCTCTCAGTGTCGAGCGACATTGCAGAATTTGTAAAGAAAGACGCAAGCACCTCCGACATCAATCCGATGCCAAACCCCCTGGCGCCGCCTGCGGGAAGAAGAGCGCCCGCAAGAGCTTCCGACGCGTTAGTTGTTGGCTCCCCGAGAGGCGACACCGCCCAGCCCTGCGGAATAGGCTCGGACCTTTGAGCGGCCTCGCGAACATGACGCAAGTTTGCAGCGCTCGTGCACTGGTCGAACTGAAACACCATCGCGCCCCTTCCATCCGGTACTGACATGGCAATCGGATTGGTTCCAAGCACAGGCTTTGACCCGCCAGGCGCGGTAACACTGGCCGATGCATTGGTAAATGCTATCCCAATGAAACCGTTCTCAGCAATTCTTTCGGGAAAATATCCGAGAGCGGTGCAGGTGTAGGCTCTGCTGATAGCCAATACCGTGACGCCTAGAGAGGCAACGCACTCCAACGCCTCGGGTAAGCCGAGGGCAAATGCTGGTTGTGCGAACCCATCGCGTGCGTTGACTTGAATCAGGCCAGGACGAATGCGGCTCATCTTGGGAACCGCCTTGCCCACTACTCTACCGCTGAGGAGTTGCGCACAATCACGTTCAAGGTGTCCGAGTCCACAATGGGTGTTTCCTAGCTGCTCCGCACGTCTTAATGCCTTCGCAACCTCGCTAGCTGCGATCTCGGAAGCACCGTGGCGTCGCAGCGCCATCGCCATGACCCTCTCTAGAGTTTCAATAGAAACTGTTGTTGTGTTCATTAGGTTAAGTTTCCAATAGTTCGCGGATTTTCAAAGACGAATCGACTTGCGGCTCGTCTTAGGGCGTGTTCACACTAATTGGATTTAG
>NZ_JFJW01000241.1:0-11508 GCF_000611125.1 Cupriavidus sp. SK-4 | reverse complement strand
CTCCGCGCTCGCGTACTGGACGGATTCAACCGGTCGTCGCAACACTAGATTGTTGAACAGATTTTAGATAGTCGTCCAGGGCTTCGGCAGGTGTCTTCCAACCAAGCGTTTTTCGGGGCCTGGTATTCAGTGCATTGGCAACGGCCTGGATCTCTCGAGCGCTCCAACGGGATAGGTCTGTGCCTTTTGGAAAGTATTGTCGCAGAAGACCGTTCGTGTTCTCGTTCGTGCCGCGCTGCCATGGACTGTGCGGATCGGCGAAGAATACCTTTACCCCGGACTCGACGGTGAAGCGGGCGTGATCGGATAGTTCCTTGCCACGATCCCAAGTCAATGACCGCCACAACTGGGCAGGCATGTCGGACACCGTCTTCTTGAGCGCATTGGCCATCGTGACAGCTCCGTAGCCAGCCAGTGCGGGGCCATTCTTCGTCCGGGGAGTCGACCCATAGCCTTTCTCCCGAGGCAGGTGGACGAGCATGGTGAAACGGCTTGATCTCTCCACCAGCGTCCCAATAGCAGATCGGTTCAGGCCGATGATCAGGTCACCCTCCCAATGCCCTGGCACAGCACGATCCTGCGCTTCTGCAGGCCGGCTAGAGATCATCACATCCTCGCTAACATGCGCCCAGGCCTTGGCTTGTGCCCTGGCCCTCGGTACGCGCAACGCCCGCCCAGTGCGTGTTCAAGGGAGCGACGTACGCCGACATGTTCCGCCGCGGCAAGCCAATCGTTTGGATCAACGCCACGAACGTCTACTACCGGGTCGCGTTCCCGTTCAGCCAGTTGGCATTCGATGCACTATGCAGTGATCTTGCGAGCTTTCCCGTTTCCGAGGCCGTCGCCGCATCCATGGCGGTCCCGCTCTTCTTCGCACCGATCGTCCTTCAAAAGCATCCCGAGGCTTGTAGTGCACCGCTGCCGAATCTTGACCACGCCCAGGCGCCTGGGCGATCGCTGCTGCTTGGCGCGTTGGCAAATGCCGTTCGCCGTCACCGGGATACTTCGAAGGGAAAGTACATCAAGCTGGTCGACGGCGGCGTGACCGACAACTACGGCTTGGCCACCATTCTGCAATCGCGCCTGCTGCTGGGCACGGCTTACGGTCCCATGAGCGAGAACGACGCGATCAAGGTGCGGCGGCTACTTTTCATCGTTGTTGACGCCGGAGGGGTGGGGCGCCATTGTCGCTCCGGCGGGTACGCCGCGAGACATCGTGCAGCGTGTCGGCACGGCCTTGCAGGCGATCATCCAATCCCCGGACGGCGGCGAGCGGCTGCGGGCACAGGGCGCAATGCCCAAGTACGGTAGTCCGGACATCGTGGATGCGCTGATTCGCCGTGACCTGCAGAAGTTCGGCGAGGTCGTCAAACAAAGCAACGCCCGGATCGATTAACCGGCCGCGACCCGATCCTGTTCACTGACGGAAGAGACATGCACAAGCCTGAGGCAGATGACAAGCCAAGCGAAACACTGAGAGCGCTCTTCGAGCCTGAGTCGGTTGCCATCATCGGGGCTTCCGACGATAGCACCCGGATCGGCGGACGCCCGCTGCGCTACCTGCTGGACGCCGGCTTCGCAGGCGGCATCTATCCGGTCAATCCCAACCGGGAGCAGGTCCAGGGCATACCAGCCTATCCGGACATCCGCGCGGTTCCTGTGCCAGTGGACCTGGCCATCATCGCATTGCCAGCCGACCAGGTGCTGGCGGTGCTGCCCTCCTGCGCGGAGAAAGGCGTCAGGGCGGCCATCATCTTCTCGGCGGGATTCGCGGAAACGGATGAGGCCGGCGCGTCCCGGCAGGCCGAGATGCTCGCGATGGCGCGGCGCCTGGGCTTGCGTGTCCTGGGGCCTAACTGCCTTGGGGCATTCAATGCGCATACCGGGTTCATGGGCACCTTCACCCAGGCGCTGAAGCATGGCTTCCTGGCACCCGGCGGCGTCGCGATTGCCAGCCAGAGCGGCGCGTGCGGCGGGCATCTGGCTTACCTCTGCAGGCAGCGTGGGATCGGCGTGGGCTACTGGATCACCACCGGCAACGAGGCGGATATCGGCTTGCCTGAGTGCATTACGTGGCTCGCGCAACACCCGACTGTGCGGGTGATCGTGGCTTATGCCGAGGCCATTCGCGATGGCGAGAGCTTCGTCAAGGCATTGAAGCTGGCGCGCTCGCATGGCAAGGCTGTCGTCGTGTTGAAGGTCGGGCGCTCGGCTGCAGGGGCGCGCGCGGCAGCGTCGCATACCGGGGCCCTGGCGGGGGAGGACGCGGTCTACGATGCAGTGTTCAGGCAGTATGGCGTCTATCGTGCAGGCAGCGTCGAGGAACTCCTGGATATCGCCTACGCCTGCGCACACGGCGTCTACCCGGCGGATCGCAGCCTGGGCATCGTGACCGTCTCGGGCGGGGTCGGCGTACAGATGGCCGATGCCGCGGCCGAGTACGGCTTGGAAACGCCGCTGCTTCCGCCCGGCGCCCAGGCCAGCATCAAGGCGATGATCCCGTTTGCAGGCGTGACCAATCCGATCGACGTGACGGCGCAGGCCGCCAATGACAAGAGCCTGCTAGGTCGATGCCTGGAAGTCGTGATGACCGAGGGCAGCTTCGGTGCGGTGGTGCTCTTTGTGACCAGCGCGCCGGCTGATCCCGACTTCGCGCAGCGGTTGCTGGTCGTGCTCGGTGAGATGCGCCAGCGCCATCCGGGGCGTCTGGTGGTACTGTCCTTTGTGGCACCGCAGGCGGTGGTGGGGGAGTTCGAGGCAGCGGGCTACCTGGTGTTCGAGGATTCGAACCGGGCGGTGCGTGCGATCGGCGCCCTGGCCGCTTTCGCGCGCAGCTTCCGGCGCGGAGCCACCAGCGCTGCCGATGCCCCGGCATCCGCCGGCAGGACATACGCGCTGACGCGGGGCGACATCGAAGGGTTGAACGAGCAAGGCGCCAAGGCGCTGCTGGCAGCGGCCGGCATTCCCGTACTGGACGAGGTGCTTGCCGCCAATGCCGAAGCCGCCGGAGAGGCGGCCGCGCGCATCGGCTGCCCGGTTGCCTTGAAGGTGGTGTCGCCGGACATCACCCACAAGACCGAGGTGGGCGGCGTCGTCCTGGATATTCCCACCCCGGAACTGGCCGTGGCAGCCGCGCGCGACATGCTGGCGCGGGTGCGCGGCCAACTGCCCGCGGCGCGGGTGGACGGCGTGCTGGTTTCGCCGATGCGGCGGGGCGGCATAGAGACCCTCTGCGGCGTGTTCCGTGATCCGGTGTTCGGGCCGGTACTCATGTTTGGCCTGGGCGGCGTGCACGTGGAAGTGCTGAAGGATGTCGCGATGCGCCTGGTGCCGCTGGATCTGGATGAGGCACGTTCGATGGTGCAGGAACTCCGTGGCAAGGCCATCTTCAACGGGGTACGTGGTGCCCCGCCGGCCGATGTGGAAGCCCTGGTTGACGTCCTGGTGTGCTTGTCCGCCTTCGCTGACAGCCAGCGCGATGTCGTCGGCGAGGTGGATATCAACCCGCTGCTATTGATGCCGCAAGGGCAAGGCGCGATCGCGCTGGATGCGCTGGTACTGCCGGTTGCCGCGCCGGTCTCAAAGTAGGCGGCCAGATCCTGTATGCTCCCCGGACAGGATTTGCGCCAGACAGGAGGCAGGCAGATGGAGCGCGGCATGGTGAAGTCGGCGACCCGGGTCTTTGATTTGCTCGAGCTCTTTGAAAAGGAGCGCCGGCCGCTGCGGGCCGTGGAAATCGTCGCCATGCTGCATCTGCCGCAATCGAGCGTATCCATGCTGCTGCAGACGCTGGTCGCGCGCGGCTATATGGAGTTCGACGCAGAAACGCGCGAGTACTGTCCGTCGGTCCGCGTTTCCTTCCTCAACGAATGGGCGACGCGCAGGCAGGGCCCGGGCAATACCGTGCGCGATGCCATGCGGCGCCTGTCCAGCGAGACCGGCGAGACCGTGCTGCTGGGGCGGCGCAGCGGCATCATGCTGCAATACCTATCCGTGGTCGAGTCGCAGTACGCGCTGCGGCTGGCGGTGTCTTCCGGCACGCTGCGGCCGATCCACCGGGCGGCGATCGGCATCATGCTGCTGAGCAAGATGGATGACGACGACATCGGCCGGCTGCTGCGCCGCTACAACGCCGAGCATGCAAAGGACGGGGCGCCGCCGGCCAAGCCTGCCGAAGTCATGCGCGCGGTCGAGTCGGCGCGCGAGCGGGGCTACTATGAATCGGCCAGTCTTGCCACCGCAGGGGCCGGCGTGATCGCCACTTTGCTGGCGACGCCGATTCGCGGCCAATGGATGGGCATTGGCGTCGGCGGGCCGGTGGCCCGCCTGCATGAGCGTCGCAAGAAGCTGGTGACGGCGGTGCTGGCGGTCGGCAAGGACCACTGAGTCCCTGCTGCTTGGCCTATGCGGCGCGCGATGCGTTGCGCGCCTGGATGGTGTCGTGCAGTGCCAGCAGGCGCGTGGCCTGCTCCAGGTGCAGCCGCTCGACCATGCGGCCGTTCAGGTTGATCACACCCGCGCCGGCATGCTCCGGTGCTGCAAAGGCAAGGACGATCTGCCTGGCGTCTTCCACCGCGAGCGCCGACGGCGCGAAGGCCAGGTTGGCCGGCTCCACCTGCGACGGGTGGATCAGCGTCTTGCCGTCAAACGCCATCTTCACGGACTGTTCCACTTCTCGGGCGAAACCCGCCTGGTCGGCGAAGTCGTTCCACACCCCATCCAGCACGGCGACGCCGTGGCGCTTGGCCGCCAGCACGACAGACATCAGCCAGGGCAGCAGGTACTGGCGCTGGTCGCCCGGAAAGACGCCGGTCTCCTTGGCAAGGTCGTTGGTGCCGATCACCAGGCAGTCCAGTGCAGGCTTCGCCGCACGGCCGGCGCAGAGGATGTCGTCGATATGATGGATCGCGTCGGCCGTCTCGATCATGGCCCACAGGCTGCAGGCGCGCGTCCAGGTGTGCGCGCTGCACGCCGTGCGCAGGCGTTCCATGTCCGCACCGCGGTTGACCTTGGGCAGCAACACGGCATCCGGGCCGCAACGGGCGGCGACTTCCAGGTCGGATGCGAACTCGCGGGTGCCAAGGGCGTTGAGGCGAATCACGGCCTCCTGGCCCGCGAACGCCCCGGCGGCGAACGCTTCGATCAGGTTGCGCCTGGCCGCGTCTTTCATGGCCGGTGCCACCGCGTCCTCGAGGTCGAACACGATGGCGTCGCACGGCAGGCTGCGCGCCTTGCCGAGCGCGCGTGCATTGCTCGCCGGCACGTAGAGGACGGAACGGCGTGGGGGTCTCTGCTTGTCTGTCATGGCATCTGATGGATAGGTGGAGGTAGCTGGCGCGGCCTGCCCGGCATGCCGGCAGCGCAGCGCACGTCAGCAGTCTCCATTGTCCGTGCCCTCGTTTCAATCACATATGTGATGGATCCACCATGCCCGGAACAATCACATATGTGATGCCATGGCCCGGAAGCCTGCCTGATACTTGGTTCACAGGAACCGAGGACCGCCGGGGAAAGCCAGGCGGAAAACCGAGTGGAAAACACGAATCAGGGTGGAAGTGAGGCCGCCGGCTTCACGCAAATGCTGGCGCAGTGGATCAGCACGGTGGACGACGAGGCCATCGGTGCCGAAGCCTTCATCTGGGCCAGGCACGTCATGCTCGACTGGATTTCAGTCAGCCTGGCGGCCGCCAACGAGCCGCTGGTGGAGATGCTGGCGGCGGAGTATGCCGGCTCGCGCGACTTGCCCTGCAGCCTGCTGGGCAGGACGGCCCACGCGAATCCGCTCGAGGCCGCGCTGATCAACGGCGCGGCGGGCCATGCGCTGGATTTCGATGATGTTGCCTCGTCCATGTATGGGCACCCGACGGTGCCGGTGGCGCCGGCTGCGCTGGCCCAGGCTCAGGTGCAGAACGCCAGCGGACGGGCGCTGCTGCGCGCGCTGATCGTCGGCCATGAGATTGAAAGCCGGGTCGGCGAAGTGCTTGGCGCCAGCCATTACCAGCAGGGATTCCATGTCACCGGCACCGTCGGCACGCTCGGCGCCGCCGCGGCGTGCGCGGCGCTGCGCCAGCTTGACGCCGCCGCGACCTCGCATGCACTGGGTCTTGCGGCCACGCAGGCGGCCGGCCTGAAATGCATGTTCGGCACCATGGCCAAGCCGCTGCACGCGGGCAAGGCGGCCATGAACGGGCTGATGGCGGCCCAGCTTGCGGCGCGCGGCTTCACGGCGCACGCGGATGCCATCGAGTGCGAGCAAGGCTTTGCGCGCACGCAGGCCCCGGCGCCCAATGCATTTCCCACGACGCTGGACACCGGGCGCGGCATGGCGATCGAGCGCACCCTGTTCAAATATCACGCCTCCTGCTATCTCACGCATTCGACCATCGAGGCGATCGGCCAGGCCCGCCGCAATCACGGCGTGGGCCTGGATGACATGGAGTCGGTGACCATCGTCGTCTCGGGCCAGCACCGCGGGGTCTGCGACAACCCGAACCCGCAGACCGGCCTGGCGGTGAAGTTTGCCGTGCAGCACCTTGCCGCGCTCGCGCTCGACGGCGCAGCGACCTCATCGCTTGAACTCTATTCCGACCGCACCGCGCTGGATCCGCGCTACGTGCGTGCGCGCCAGCGCATCGCATTGGTGGTCGAACCGGGCGGGGACCGCAATGCCGCCACGGTGACCATCCGTACCCGCGACGGGCGCGAGCTTAGCGAGCAGGCCAATGTGGCGGTCCCGGCCACGGACCTGGACGCGCAATGGGAGCGGCTGGTGGCCAAGTCGCGCGCCATCGTCACGCCGGTGATCGGGCCGGTCCGTTTCGGAAAACTCGTGGCGGCGGTGGATGCGCTGGACCGTTCGCCCTCCGTCAATTCCTTGTTCGAGGCAATGCAATGACATCAGATGCCATGACCGTTGCCCGGCTCAAGTCCGAGGCAAAGCTGCGCGCGCGCGGCCACCGCTTCGAGGATTTCGAGCCCGGGCAGTCGTACACCCACCACTGGGGACGCACCGTGACCGCGGCGGACAACACGCTGTTCTGCGTGCTCACGCTGCACTACAACCCGCAGTACACCAACGCGGCGCTGGCCAGGGCGCAGGGCCACCCGGACACGCCGGTCAATCCGCTGCTGGTCTTCAACACGGTCTTCGGGCTGTCGGTCGAGGACCTGTCGGAAGGCGGCGGCCCGTTCCTCGGCGTGGATGAGCTGACCTACCTGAAGCCGGTCTATCCGGGCGACACGCTGTACGCAAGCTCGGTCGTGGTGTCGGCGCGGCCGGCCACCAACCGGGCCGGCTACGGCATCGTCACGTGGCACACGCGCGGCACCAACCAGCAGGGCGACGAGGTGATCACGTTCAAGCGCTCGAACCTGGTCAGGACCAGGAACCAGTAACAGAGACCAAACAAGGGGACAAGCATGTCGCAAGACGGACTGGGTTACATGACGGAGCAGCGGCGCATGATTCGCGACGCCGCGCGCGAGTTCACGATGAAGGAAGTGCTGCCGGTCGCCAACGCGCTCGACGGCCCGGACGGCGAGATCCCGATGGCGCTGCGCGAGAAGCTGGCCGAGATGGGCTACTTCGGCATCACCATCCCCGAGGCCTACGGTGGACTCGGGCTGGGCATCTTCGAGTACTGCCTGATCTGCGAACAGCTCTCGCGCGGCTGGATGTCGGTGGCGTCGATCGTGGCGCGCGCGCAGGGCGGGTGGATCCAGAAGTCCATGCCCGAGGAGATGTGCATGGAATACCTGCCGCGGGTGGTGCGCGGCGAGTTTCTCGGCGCCAGCGCGCTGTCCGAGCCCGATACCGGATCGGACCTGGCGTCGATCTCGTGCCGCGCCGTGCTGGAAGGCGATGAATGGGTGCTGACCGGCAACAAGTACTGGTGCACGTTTGCCGACGGCGCGGACTACCTGACCGTGTTCGCGCGCACCTCGGCGCCGCCCAGCCCTGAGAAGCGCTGGCAGGGGATATCGAGCTTCCTGATCGAGAAGGAGCGGGGCAAGTTTCCGCCCGGGATGGTCGGCAAGCCGATTCCCAAGATCGGCTACTTCGGCTGGAAGACCTTCGAGCTGGCGCTGGACGGCGTGCGCGTGCCGAAGCGCAACCTGATGGGCGAAGAGGGCAAGGCCTTCCTGCTGATGAGCAAGGGCCTGGAAGGCGCACGCGCGCATACCGCGGCCCGTGCCATCGGCCTGGCGCAAGGCGCGCTGGAAGACGCGATTGCCTATGCCACGGAGCGCAAGCAGTTCGGCATGCCGATCGCCGAATACCAGGCCATCCGCTTCAAGATCGCGACCATGGCCACCGAGATCGAGGCGGCGCGGCAGTTGCTCTACTACGTCTGCAACGAGATCGACAGCGGCCGGCGCTGCGACAAGGAAGCGTCGATGGTCAAGTACTTCGCTTCGGAGATGGCCGAGCGCGTGACCTCCACCGCGCTGCAGATCTTCGGCGGCGCGGGCTACACCACCCTGTTCCCGATCGAACGCTACTGGCGCGATGCGCGGCTGACCAAGATCTTCGAAGGCACTTCCGAGATCCAGCAGCGAGTCATTGCCACCAGCTTGCTGGGCCGCTCCGAAGTCGAAGCGATGATCGCGGAACGAGCCTTTGCCGGCCAGGCGGGCAAGAAGCGGGAGGCAGCATGACTACCGACATCGCCACGCTGACCAGCCCGGACGGGTACTTCGAGGACTTCGAGGTCGGCATGCTGATCCGCCATGCGCGCGGCAAGACCGTGACCGAGATGGACAACGTGCTGATCACCAACATGGTGATGAACACTGCGGAGGGCCATTTCAACGAGGACGTGATGCGCCAGAGCCCGGGCGGCATCTTCTCTCAACGCGTGGTCTTTGGCGGCATCAACCTGTCGATGGTGCTCGGGCTGGCCGCGCAGGATACGGCCGAGCAGTGCCTGCGCGAGCTGACGCTGGACAAGATCCGGCTGTCGCATCCCGTCTTCCACGGCGACACGCTCTACGCCTATACCGAGGTGCTGGAGAAGCGCGACGCTGAACAGGACGACGCCGGCATCGTCTGCTTCCGGCACTATGGCCTGAACCAGGACGACAAGCTGTGCGTGCAGGCCGAGCGCACCACGCTGATCCGCCGCCGGCCGAAGCGGAGCACGCCATGAGTTCCACGGAACGCGTGGCGGGTGCGCTCGACGGCCTGGTCGTGCTGGACCTCACGCAGATGCTGGCGGGGCCCTACACGTCGATGATGCTGGCGGACCAGGGTGCGCGCGTCATCAAGGTCGAACCGCCGGGCGGCGACCAGACGCGGCGCACCGGGCCGCACCTGCACGGCTCGGTGAAGATGGACGAGGGCGGCTTTGGCAGCTACTTCGGCTCGATCAACCGCAACAAGGAATCTGTGGTCCTGGACCTGAAGCAGCCCGCCGGCCGCGCCGTGCTGCTGCGCCTGGTGCAGGGCGCGGATGTGCTGGTGGAGAACTACCGCGCCGGCGTCATGGACCGGCTCGGCCTGGGCTACGAGACCCTGGCGGCCGAGAACCCCAGGCTGGTGTATGCGGCGCTGCGGGGGTTTGGCGACCCGCGCAGCGGCGAGAGCCCCTATGCGTCGTGGCCCGCCTACGACCCCGTGGCGCAGGCGATGGGCGGCATCATGGGCATCACCGGCGGCAGCCGGGGCGGCCCCCCGACCAAGATCGGGCCGGGCGTGGGCGACATCGTGCCGGCCATGTTCCTGGCCTATGGCGTCGCGGCCGCGTGCTGGCAGGCGCAGCGCACCGGCCGCGGGCAGTTTGTCGACGTGGCCATGGTCGATGCCATCCTGGCCGTGTGCGAGCGCGTGGTGTTCCAGTACAGCGCCACGGCGCAGGTGCCGGGCACCGAAGGCAACGGCCATCCGCTGTTGTGCCCGTTCGGCCTGTTCCCGGCCCGCGACGGCTTTGTCAGCCTGGGGGTGCCCAACGACCGCTTCTGGCGCTTGCTGGTGGCGCAGATGGACGACCCGGCACTGGCGGCCGATCCGCGTTTTGCCACCAACGAAGCACGGGTCGCGCATCGCGAAGAAGTCGAAGCCGCGGTCGGTGCTTGGACCGCACGTCATACCAAGCGCGAGCTTGCCGGGATGCTCGGCGGCGAGATCCCGTTCGGCCCGGTCTTCGGCGCCAACGAGATCTTCAGCGACACGCACTTCCGTGTCAGGGAAATGCTGGTCGATGTCGACCAGCCGGGCGCCGCCCGCCCCCTGACCATCGCCGGCAGCCCGGTGCGCATGAGCGACACCCCGGGCGGCGTGCGGCGCCGCGCGCCGATGACCGGCGAGCATACCGACAGCACGCTTGCCGACTTCGGCTTTGACGAGCGCGAGATCGCGGCGCTGCGCACCGATTGCGTCATCCAGTAAGTACAGCCAATCCCAGCAGGAGATCCCAACATGCAAGAACGAGTGAAGAGACTGCGCCGCTGCCAGCTTTCCGTGCCTGGCTCGAGCGAGAAGATGATGGCGAAGGCCGCGGCGATGGACGTGGACTTCGTGTTCCTCGACCTGGAGGATGCCGTCGCCCCGGCGGAGAAGCGGCCGGCGCGGCGCAAGATCATCGAAGCCCTGAACGGGCACGACTGGGGCAAGACCACGCGCTGCGTGCGCATCAACGACCTGACCACCGAGTACGCCTACGAAGACATCATCGAAGTGGTCGAAGGCGCCGGCGCCAACCTTGACGTCATCATGCTGCCCAAGGCCATGAGTGCCGCCGACGTGCTGTTCGTCGACAAGCTGCTGAGCATGATGGAAAAGAAGCTTGGCCTGAGCCGCCGCATCGGCATCGACGTGCTGATCGAGGAGGTGGAGGCGATGATGCATGTCGAGGAGATCGCCGCCTCAACGCCGCGGCTGGAATGCCTGATTTTCGGCATGGGCGATTACTCCGCGAGCCAGGGGGTGTCGATCCGCGACATCGGTGGCACGGGTGGCTATCCGGGCGACATCTGGAACTACCAGCGCCACCGGCTGACCATTGCCGCGCGGGCCAACCGGCTCGATGCCGTGGATGGGCCGTTCGCGGACTTCCGCAATCCGCAGGCGTATGCGGAAGAAGCCCGCCGCGCGATGATCCTCGGCATGGTGGGCAAATGGGCGATCCATCCGGCACAGGTGGAACTTGCACAACAGACCTTCTCGCCGGCCGCGGCTGACGTCGCGCAGGCGCGCGAGATGATCCGTGCCTACGACGAAGCCCTGGCGCAAGGCCTGGGCGCCGTCCAGTACAACGGCAAGATGATCGACATCGCCTCGGTCCGCATTGTCAGGAACCTGGTCGAGCGCGCCACGCAGATCGGCATGTAAGACGTTGGAAGGCGGGCAATGCCGCAGCGGGACAACTGCCCGGCACACCTCTCACAAGCGCGCCCGCCGCTGCAATCCACAGGGCGCCGACACCGCTGGAGACGCCATCATGGATACACCGCAGCAATCCCCCATCGCTCACATCGACCCACGGCGCCGCCGCCTGCTGGCGGCCGGCG
>NZ_JFJW01000240.1:0-10044 GCF_000611125.1 Cupriavidus sp. SK-4 | reverse complement strand
CCACCCCCACCGCCGCCGCCGATGGTCTGCTACCGCAACGCGGAAGGGCTGACCTGGGACGGGCAGGGCGAGATGCCGTCGTGGCTCAAGCGCGCGGTCAATGCGGGGCAGGGCGTCGAGTTTTTCCGGGTGGGATAGGCCCGCCGATGCATTTGGCCCGCAGACCAACAGCGATCTGACGAGGGCTAACCGACACAACCAACGACGACCGATTCATGAAAACACGCGTTTCCACCCTGTTGTGGCTCGCCGCCATGGCGAGCGGCGGTATGCTGCCCCTCAGGCAGGCGCACGCCGGCGTGTTCGACGATGAGCAGGCGCGCAAAACGGTCATCAACCTGCGCGACCAGTTCAACAGCTTCCAGGCGACGGCGACCCAGCGCATCGAGCAGAACAGCCGCACCACGCTCGACCTGCAGAACCAGCTCGAAGGCCTACGCCAGGAGGTGGCGCGGCTACGCGGCCAGAACGAAGTGCTGCAGAACACGGTGGCGACGTTGCAGAAGCAGCAGAAGGACTATTACGCCGACCTGGATGCGCGCCTGAAGAAGTTCGAGCCGCAGCACGCTTCGGTCGAAGACCGCCCAGGCACGTCGGCGCCGGGCGAGACGCCCGAGTACGACGCCGCGCTCAAGCATTTCCAGGCGGGGGACTTCAAGAGCGCCGGGAATTCGTTCTCGTCGTTTATCAAGAAGTATCCGCAGAGCTCCTACCTGCCGCTGGCGCAATACTGGCTCGGCAACTCGCTCTACGCGCAGCGCGACTATAAGGGGTCCACCTGGGTGCTGCAGAACATGATCCATGCCAATCCGACACATCCCAAGGTGCCGGACGCCATGATCGCGGTGGCTAATAATCAGCTCGAGTCCGGCCAGAAGCCGGCCGCGCGCAAGACGCTGGAACAGGTGGTGGCCAAGTATCCCGGTACCGAAGGCGCGCGCGCGGCGAACAACCGGTTGAAGACGCGGCAGTAAGGGCGGGCGGCTTCCAGCCGGCCACACCACGCGCCAAAGATCAGCTTTAGGTGGATCTTCAGATTCCGACGAACCCAACAATTACCGGAGTGTGGGGTCAGCGATGCCCCCGGTCCTACCGCTGGAATCCCGGTCAGGGGTCTGGCCATCCCCACTACCGGTACACCAGCACAGGGATCGCGCAATGCGTCAGCACCTTCTGCGTTTCGCTGCCCACCAGCAGTCCCTCAAGGCCGCGACGTCCATGCGATGCCATGAAAATCACATCGCATCCGTGCCGGTTGGCGGCCTCGATAATCTCCTTGTACGGCGTCGTCGTGATCGCCGTATCCGTACTGCAGGCAACGCCAGCCGCCTGCGCGGCCGTCACGACCAGGTCGAGCCTCGCCCTTGCCTCGATCGCCGCATGCTCCTCGAATGCCTTGCGAGTCTGGTGGCCCGAGTCGGACGATGTGAGGAAGGGGTACTCATTCATGCAAGTGAATGCCGTGATCTTTGCGCCCATTGCCTTGGCAAACTCGATCGCAGCAGCAGCGGCCTTTCCAGAAAGGTCAGAACCGTCGGTGGGTACCAGTATGTGCTTGAACATGGCTTCGCCCCTCTGTTGTCGGAACAGAATTTCCCGTCATTTTAGGATTCTTTCGCTGCTGTTGGCGCGTCGCATAGGCCTGCGAAGCGACTGTCGCAAACACAGACGCGGCGAACGGACTCGAGGCGGGCCCCCGCAACTGGAAGCGTTGCGTACCCAATTCTCGACGGAGCTGTGGCGGCCACCCGAGGCGGTAACGCTCGCGCAGGAACGCGCCCCCCGAAGCCGGCGAGTGCCGCAGTTTGCGCGAGCTAGACCAGGAGCGCACCGCGCGCCAGAAGCCAGCGGATCGCATCCGCCCGCTCAGTTTTTACTGTCATCGCTGTTGTCACTGCGATCCTGGCGCAGATGGCCGACTACGGACTGACCCTGGAAGACCTGGACGCGGCGGATTGCTTCGCGCCGCCGCCACCGCCCCCACCCCCGGCGGTCTGCTACGGCAACGCGGATGGGCTGACCTGGGGCGGGCAGGGCGAGATGCCGTCGTGGCTCAAACAGGCGGTCAATGCGGGGCAGAGCGTGGAGTCTTTCCGAGTCGGGTAACTAAGCAGGCTATCTCACGCCCACAGCATATCGGTTCGGGGCGAGTATCCCCTGTGATAGCGAATTCGCCTTATCTTGGCATGCCCCGTACTTCGGTCAGGGTTATCGCGTGTGGCGTTCGGCCTGCTCAAGAATCAAGGCAAAGCGCTCGAGGGTGTAGGCAATGTCGACGAGGCGCAACGCAAAGAAATAGACGATACCGGCCACCGCCGCAGCGGTGCCCCATGCCACTGGCACCGTGCCATCTGTATGAAATCCCGCGAGGGTAATGGCGGTGGAGGCCAATAGGGGAATGATACCCACCTTTTCCAAGGCTCCGATGAAGAGCGACAGGCGCCCGCGGGCCTGCGCAGCGACATCGACGAGGTAGCGCCTGGCAAAGGCAATCTGCTCGGCGGTGTACGTATGCCGGATATTGCGGACCGTTTCGTACCAGCGCGCCATGTTCTTCCCGACGGAGCCAATTGTCTGCGCTTCGAGAGTCTTCCATTCCCGGATCGTCAGCACGGTGGAACGCAGCCCGAGCGCCGTGACCGCGAGGACCCCGACCAGGAGAAGAGCTAGCGCCAGAAGACTAGCGCTACGGTAGTGCCCGCTTGCGATCACGACCGACAAGCCCCATCCGAGGCTCAGCCCGAGCAGGCTTGCGCCCTGCAGCCCCCGGGTGAGCGCGGAAGGCGTGGCCGCATGCGGCTCGCTCTCCAGCACCACACGATGCAGGTCGTGCAGCAGTCCGTCGAGCGCCAGCCAGTGCTCTTGGGGAGCCTCATGTGTAGGGGTCATGTGATGCAGCGATTGCGGCCTGGGCATGGATGGGATGGGTAAATGGGCGCCAGGTTGCGGCGCGTTGTGGTCCCCGTCCGGCGAGCGCGAGAGACGAGCGGCTCCGGGACCGGGACTACGCCGGGGTTCGATGGTGTCGATAATAGGTGCCCACCTGCGCGCCGAGTCCACGCCGCACGTCTGGAGATCGATAGCAATCGCTTCGCGATAGGCACCGGCCTACTGGCAGGGTGCCAGCACCGAAGCATGCTACTCGATGACGACATAGAAAGGCTCCGACTGCCCGACTAGGCGATTGTCCCGTTTGCGAACCAAGAAGGCCTCAACGAAGTGAACGCCGCGATACGATAACTGCTCTGCGCGGCTAGAACGATCATCAGATGGGTAGAAATCACCACGTAACACACCGGCTCGCGCAGCCACCTTATCGGTGTTCGTCACGCGCCATTCGACCTTGTAGTCGTCGCTGAACGGAATACCAATTGTGTTGGCTGCGGTGAACCTCACCCAGTTACCGGCCTGTAGAGGGTCCGCGGACCGAATCAGACGCAATACATTTCCGTGTTTCGCGGTTTGCAACTCGGCCGTGACTTTCACGGTGTATTGGTCGGCCCCCTTACGCCAGACGGGTCGGCGGACGTGAGGAAGCCTGCGCAATGTCATGGGCACCGCCGCGGCACCTAAGGCCTTGACCTTTTCGACCAAGTCACGAAAGTGGCCGCCTACGACGATGGCACCATCGGCCGCCGATTCGCTGACCGCCTCGGCTGCACGCTTCGCTTCTCCAGCCCCGAAATTCTCGCCGAAGACGCGCTGCCACTTGCCGATACTTTCATCGCGGTCTTCCTCCGCATAGGCGTCGTCAATCCAGCCGCGATACAGGTTCACCTTGTCCCGAAAGTTCGAGTATTGGACTTGACCCCAGCCACTGGCTTGATCCTCACGTGGCAGTTTTGGGTTGGGGACAATTGGTACGTTCGGTCGAGCCTGTAGCCAGTTGTCTAACCGGCCTACGAGCGTCTTGAGGGTTGTGGTCAGGTCCGCAAACTGTGCGCTTCCCCGATCGCTATCGTATACCTGCATGCCCATCAGCGTAGTGAGCAGGAATGAAGGGCAGGTGAAGTTCCCCTTGATGTCACGCATGTACTTCAACAAGCGGGTGACCTTTTTTAAGTCATTTCCGCCAGCCGTACCATTTTGTCCTTTGACCCAGTCGGTGTACTCCAATGGCGCCGACAGCTCGAACTGGTCCGTGCCGCGATTGCAGACCTCGTATTGGCCGGCGTATAGCCGGTTCATCACGCACGGAGCGATGTCGATTTTTCGTTCACCGGCATACTCGATCGTGGCGCAATGTGAGAATCGACGCACCTTGCCTTCGTACGCCGGAAGCTTGCCGAGTTCTGTCGCGAGCCCGTTGACGTAGTCCTTGGGCGTCCAGCCCTCTTTAGCTTCCACGAAAACGAGCAAGTCTGCGTCGAACGGTTGCCCAGCCTGAGGCTTGATAATGGTCTCGTGGGCCCAGGACCCCTGCGGCGCAAAAGACACGATTTTTGGGCCCCATGCCAGTGCCCTCACTGCATTTTGGACGGCAACGATACTTCCTTCGAGCAAATTCAGCCGTGTGTCATTGAGGTTGACGTGGTCTTCAAGAAACGTCTTGAACAGATCGTGCAGCTTCATTGCATCGCTCCAGTTACCAGTTTTTGCCGTGCTTCGGCGACCAGCTTGCCGGTGGCGTGCCGCGTAGCGTTTTCGTTTCGGTTCCGAAGCCAGTTGTACAGCCAATCAAATACGAGGGGATTACTCGCGCGATGTCGGTAGATCGCGTCTTGCAACCCGCGCGAGCCGGTAGTGAGTTCATCGAATGAGGCGCCGCTGAGCGCCTTCTCCCAACACTTCTCGATTTCGCCTTTTAGCGTGGTCAACGTTTCGATCGTGTCGCGTTGCTTGCGATGCTCCCGAAGAACGAATGCCGCGAATGGCAGCGCCGGTAGATACACGGTTAAGATGAGTTCGTTCAGACTTAGACCCTGGTGCAGGCCGGCCGAGGTCAAGATGATGATGAGTGCAATTGCTGCGCCAAGAAGGATGCTCGCGTACACGTTGCGCACGCGCAAGTCGTAAGCGATGTTGGTGCGCTGGCAGATCAGTCGCCCCACCGCCAAGGGCAGGCCGGCAATGGCGGGCTCGTACCAATTGAGAAGGCGCTTTTGTTCTGCTGCAGGCAGTGCGCTCGATGTCAGCGCCCGAACGTCTTCGGCATCGACCTTTCCACCCGCAACCAGTCGATTCCAATCCAGCTTCAGCACTTCGGTGTCAAATTGCTCCTGCACCTTTGCGCCTCGCTTGCAGTCCTCCCGCTGCATGCGCGAGATGATTCCCACCTCCAGCAGCAATACCACGATAGATCCGAGACCGAGAAAGGGTCGAATATCCGGGAAGCTGGCGCCAAACAGGACGCCAATGGCCGGCAGCAAGAGAGCGCACGCAGCGAACGAATTCTGATACAGCTTTGCGCGGGCATAGAAATGCCGCTGCGCACGCAGCAGTTCAAGCCTTTCCGGCCTGTTTTGTTCGATGTCAATCCGATGTTCGAGGGTCATGGTGTCTAGTCGCGATTTTCTGGCTTGCAACAGTGGCCGTTTCTGCGCTAAAGAGGTCGGCCGCCGCGCGTGGCCCGCACGTGATTGTTCTTGATGGCAGAGGGCCGCTTCTTTGTGCTGTGTCATGCCCCGACGCTCGCCTGTCTTCATCAGGTTCTCCACCGGCGTTTTCGTGATGAAGGGTGATCGCCCCCTCCACTCCAAATGCCTGTGGCACGCCAGTCCTCGAAGTACCACAACCATTGGGCCGTCCAGGCAATGTACGTTTCAGACAGTGGCATCTGCGGCGACCACTCTCGCTTCTTGGGGCGCCACAGGCAGAGGTGCGTTCCCGGTCCGGACCCGGGATAGATGTGGGGAATTTTTGCGGCGCCCGCCAAACCGGTTAGATCCGGTCTCAGTACGTACATCTCGGGTGGGATTGCCCCCGGTTTGATGCGCAATTCGCATTCGTAGGTCCGACCGAATTCGCTTGGTGCCAGACGGAAGCTGTAATGCAATGCACGCCCCGAGAAAAACGTCAGGCTTGCCCCCTCGAGCTGGAGGCCGCGGAGTTCCATTGCCCGTTCGGCAAGCGAGGGAATCGAAACGGCCGGATGCGTGCGCACGAAGCTAGCCCCCGAAAAAAGTGTGCGGACGCGCTGCCACGCTGACAGGCGTGGCGGCTGCAGACGCCAGCAGGATCGTCCGGCCGGCCTCTCGGCTACGCTCCTGACGTCCACTCTCCATTTGCTGGACGGCATGGAAGCCACGGGGTCCGAACGCAATCTGAACGGCTTCTAGCAGCACATCCATGCCTTGGCGGTATTCAATTGCATCAAGGATGCGCTTGAGGTCGTCCAAGAGGCGGCGGTGCCAGGAGCGGAACGCAGCTTGCCGGGCGGCCGAATTCATGCTGGCAGCGAGGTTGTCAGACGGCGCCGAGGGATTGGGCAAGCGCCATTCCTCGGATCCGTCCGGTAACCTCCGGCGTTCGAACTGCAACGGCATGCGCTCCACAATGTCGAGAAGCAGTTCTAGGGGACTGGCGTGGGGCAAAGGTGCCTCGACAGCGTAGGCCATGGCCGCTAGCGTCGTGAGAAAGACAGATGTCGGTGCCAGATCCTGGGCTGTCACGCTGCCAAACGTGACATTGCGGTGAAGCTTCAAAAGCTGGACCAGCCGGCACAGCAGTCTGTCGAAAACTTCTTGTACGTCGGGCAAGGGCGCAACATCGGCGCGTTTGGCCGAATCCATCGCCTCAACGGCGATTTCAGTCGTCGAAAAGTTTGGAGAAATGGCCGCCGCAAGATCAAAGTGCTTGGCGTACCCGCGTGGATTCGTCGAGCCGAAAAGACGCAGTTCGCGGTCGGGAATCAGGCCATGCGAATTCGCGAAGGGGCCGGACAGCAGCGGGGCGTCGATGACCGGGGCAATGTCAGCACACATGCCTTCCGCGTACTCGAGCGTGGCACATCGTTCCCAGCGGCGCAATCGCAAGCCATGTGTGCTCGCATATCGCGAGAGGGCCGCGTGCAGGTGGTCAAGCAGAAGGGCAGGCCCCTGATCTCCTGCATACTTGTGCCGCGCCTCCGGCGCAAGCCGCGCGATCAGATCGATATCGAAGCCTTCGCGGGAGCCGTCCCTCGGCCGCACGATCGTGCCTAGTCGGCGCGAGCCATGTGAGTGGATCTGTACCAGTAGGCCGCGGAACTCCGGACATTCCGCGAGGAAATCCCCAGTACTATTGTAGGAGCGCTCGAGCGCCCCCAGTTGGGTGGGGGTGGGCTCGTGTGCCCGAGCAATGGCATCGACCAAATGAAAGAAACGTGCCGCAGAACGCGTTGAAGCGCGGCGCGGGGGCTGGAAGGTAACGGGTTCTCGGATCATGGTAGCTCCCTCGCGGGTGACGCATTAGACTCAAAATCTTCCGTGAATCGGTCCGCCTATCTGACGGGAACTGAACCGGGCTGGGTATCAAACGCCGCCGCCAACTCAATGGCGATTATCATACATGATCATTGTGATCATGTGAACCGATGCATTTCGTCACTTTGCCTCGCGCTTTCGCGTATCATGGGGGCATGCATACCTCTGTCCCTGTACGGGCCCAGGCTTTCCTGGACCGGTTACCTCAAGCCCAGCGCGAGCGGCTTGCCTACATTGACTTCAGACTGTACTTCCTCGGAGAACTTCGACGTGCGGACGTCGCAGACCGATTCGGCACAGGGCCTGCGGCGGCCACGCGCGACATCGCCCAATATCGGGACCTGGCACCTAACCACCTCGAACTCGATAATTCCGACAAGGTCTACCGCCCGACAGAACAGTTCGTGCCGATGTTCGACCATGCACCTCAGCGGGTCCTGACAGCGCTCTCTCGTGGGTTCGGTGAGGGTCTTGGTGAAGAACTGAGGCCGATGGTGCGCTGTGAGTTTCCCGTTGCGCTGGCCGTGCCCGAGATGTCGATACTTGCCCCAGTTACGCGTGCCATCCATCGCGGAAAAGCCTTGCATCTGGCCTATACGTCCGTGGAAAGCGGGCGTACCGAGCGGGAAATCGTGCCTATCGCGCTTGTGAATAATGGCAGTCGCTGGCACGTTCGGGCTTACGACCGGCGACGCAATGGATTCCGCGATTTTGTCCTGACCCGGATGGAGAATCCCGTCCTGTTGGAGGACAGTCCTGTCTTGGCTAAGGAAGGGGTCGACCAGGACGTTCAGTGGAATCGCATCATTGAACTGGAGCTGGTGCCCCATCCCAAACACCCAAGGCCCGAGCTTGTGATGATGGACTATGGCATGCATGACGGCGTTCTTCGCGTCAGGGTGCGCGCGGCGAATGCGGGATACATGCTGCGTCGGTGGACGATCGATTGCTCGCCCGACCATAGCTTGGAGGGCATTGAGTATGCGTTATGGCTGACGGATCCGCTGGCGCTCTACGGCGCAAGTAATGCGCATTTGGCGCCTGGCTATGTGGATCCCAAGGGCGCTGGTAAAAATAAGCCTATCACGGCCATGTAGCCGTGCTGTCGTTGTGCGCGCATCCGGTAGGGGCGCGTATTGGAACGACGGTGCGATCCAAATGGTGAACCGCTGCGCTTGTCCTGTAAAATCCAGGGGAGCGGCGCACGCCTCGGCGACCACGTCTTGACGACGATGAAACGGGCAGCGACAAAGCCGACATACTGGCAACGCGCCAACCTCGCCCTGACAACAAGGGAGGTGCCTGGCCGCGGCAGGGTCATGCGGCGAAGCCGTCGCAGTCACCTTGAGGCCGATCTTCGTATTGCGATCTCCGGGAAGAGTCCGTACCCGCTTGGATGGGCTGGCGCGCGTGCCTTGTTAAATTTTGAGCGACTGCTTGATCGCGTCCCATTCCCTGGATAGGGCGGGATTGAGTTTTTCAAACAACTTCGACGAAAGCGTCACGGCTGCGTTGGCCTTTCCGGTTTCGTATGCCGTGACGGCTTCCATGGCCATGGCATTGAATGTCTGTCCGGTGGCCCCAGACTGGAAGAGCTTGAACACATCGTCATACACCTTTTCGCAGCGACTTCTGAGCCATTCGATTCGAAGCCACTTGGCCAGGATCTGCTCGCTGAACACTGCCTGCGACGCCGCCACCACGACACCCAGATCGGTGCGCCGAGTCAGCACGCACGCGACCCACAGCGTGGCGTAGATCCCCACCCTGACGCGCTCAATCTGCGCCATTCGCAAGGCAATCGATTTGGTGAAGTGGCAATTTTCGAGCACTTGCGCCGTCATGCGTCTGGCCGGGGCCGATTGCTCGTTGTTGTAGTAACCCTGGGTTTGCTCATGCGTCAGGGCAACGCCCCATGCGCTGCCGAAAAAATCTTGCCGACGCTTATCTTCCGCGCGCGGCGTAAGGTACAGGCGGGATGCAATGCCAATGACGAACAGCGCCAGTGTGGTCAACGCAAACGCAATCAGTACGACGTCATACAGTCGCGGATGGGTGTTCTGATCCACGAACAGCGTGGCAACAGAAAGGACGGCACCAAGGTAGAACAGGTTATCGGCCGCCGTATCCGCGCGTTCGACCGCGCTATAGTAATTTGTGCGTATAGGGTCGATGCGAGGCATACCCGATAGAATAATCTGGAAAGCGGCAAGTGGTTTGCAGGAAGTCGGCGCAGCCGAAACCATGATCGGCAGCCCCAAAGATCTTACCAGAGAGATTGGGTCCATCGCTCGTGACTGTCCGTCATTCAGATGGAGCAATCGCCAAGCGTTCTTGGGGAAATTCGCGAGCCGGCGCCGGCGAATCATCTTCCGCCCACCTTTAGCCCGCTTGTGAGTTGGCCAAAAATTGGGCGCCGAAGCGCCCCCAGGGGTCAATAGTGCTGTGGCTGGCACTGGCGCACCGCGCTCAATGAGGGAACTCGTCGTTTCAATCGACAGGAGATTGGCGCATAGCCCTTGTAGAAGGAACTCGCGACTTACGCGCCGGCAACCAGACGTACGTCGCAGCGTTTGAGCGCGCACACGAATCCGAGTAGACAGTTCCCGTTCCTAGGGCGTGTTCACACTAATTGGATTTA
>NZ_JFJW01000239.1:0-9301 GCF_000611125.1 Cupriavidus sp. SK-4 | reverse complement strand
CACGCCAACTTCCGTTGATATCCGTCTGTAGGCTAAAGGGGGCGTTGTTGCATAAATCCGGGCGTCTTGTCGACCGTGATGGTGGACTCGATGGCATCCAGCTTGTGCCTGGCGGCCAGTTTCCGGCGGCCGCCGTCCAGCACCCGGTCGACCACGGCAATCGGGGGCCGCGGCCAGGTTCGTTCGAGCAGTGGCAGCACGGCCTGGCCGATGCAGCCAAGGCCGACGATGACGATTTGTTCGATCACGCAGACCTTTCCGCCCGTAAGCGGCGACGGGCGGCCCGGGGGCGCGGCAAGGCGGCCGCGCCAGCGCAGGACTGCCCTCGCATCGCTTTATCAATTCTGATCAGAATCGCTCAATCTAGCGAAGGCAATACTATCGCCGGGCGCCACGGTTGCCAACTGCGGAGCGGGGGGCGTGACCTGCTGGTCAGCCGAACAGGCGCCAGGCCAGGCGCGCCGCCACGCGCGCGCCCTGGTGGTCGCGGTCGTACTGCGGGTTGTACTCCGCCAGGTCGGCCACGCGCAGCTTGCCGCTGCGGCGGGCAAGCAAGGCCACTTCCTCGACCACCGGCAACGGCACGCCATAGGCGGCAGGTGCCGACACGCCCGGCATCACGGCCGCCGGCAGCGCGTCGAGGTCGATGGTCAGGTACAGGTGGTCGGTGGCATCAATGCGCGCCGCCAGTTCCGCGAGACGCGAATCGAGGTGGCGCTCCTGCATGTCCACGTCTTCCACGTAGCTGGCGCCCAGCGCGTCGGCGCGCCTGAAGAGCGCCGGCGTGTTGCTGAGGCGGCTCACGCCCAGGCAGATATAGTCGAACGGCTGTCCGCGCTCGGCGCAGGCGTTGGCGATCTGGTCGAACGGCGTGCCGGAGTTGGCGGGCCGGCTGGTGCGCAGGTCGAAGTGGGCGTCGATATTGATAATGAGCACGCGTCCGCCATCGTCCTGCGCATCCAGGTGCGCGCGCAGGCCTTGCCACGTGCCCCAAGCCACTTCATGGCCGCCGCCCAGCACCAGCGGCAGCCCGCCGCGCACCAGCACGCCGCGCACGGTGCCCGCCAGCGCCAGCTGGGCGGACTCCAGGTCGCCGTCGTCACAGCTGACATTGCCGGCGTCGTATAACGCGGGCAGCCCGTGCGCCGGCACGTTGGCCAGCGCCTGGCGGATGGCGTCAGGGCCGTGCGCGGCGCCGGGACGGCCCTGGTTGCGCAGCACGCCGGCGTCGCAATTGAAGCCGAGCAACACCGGCGCGCCGTTGAGGGGCGTCACGTCTGCCGCTTCCAGCGCATGCACGATGCGGAACAGGCGCGTGGTGTCGCCACGCTCACCGTCGTCGACGCGGCCCTGCCAGAGGTTCTGGGTCCCAGCCATCGTCACGCCCGCGTCAGCACGGCCTGCAGGAAGCCGCGCGTGCGTTCCTGCGTCGGCGCCGAGAAGATGACCGACGGCGGCCCGGCCTCGATGATGCCGCCACCATCCATGACGACGACCACATCGGCCACTTCGCGGGCGAAGCCCATTTCATGGGTGACCACGACCATGGTCATGCCTTCGGCGGCCAGCACCTTCATCACCTGCAGCACTTCGCCCACCAGCTCGGGGTCGAGCGCGGAGGTCGGCTCGTCGAACAGCATCACGCGCGGCTCCATGGCCAGCGCACGGGCAATGGCCACGCGCTGCTTCTGGCCGCCGGACAGGCTGGCGGGCATGGCGTGGGCCTTGTGCGCAAGGCCGACTTTCTCAAGCAGGCCCATCGCCTTGCGCTCGGCTTCCTCGCGCGAGGCGCCGCGCAGCATGCGGGGACCGACCGTGACGTTGTGCAGCACCGACAGGTGCGGGAACAGGTTGAACGACTGGAACACCATGCCCACTTCGGTGCGCAGCTGGTTCAGCTCGTGCTCGCCGATCAGCTGGCCGTCGGTCACCAGGCGCTTGCCGACGATGTCGATGGTGCCGGCCTCGGGTTGTTCCAGGCCGTTGCAGCAGCGCAGGAAGGTGCTCTTGCCCGAGCCGCTGGGGCCGATCACAACCACGACCTGCGACGGCTCCACATCGAAGTCGATGCCGCGCAAGACGGTATGGCCGCCGAACGATTTGCCCAGGTTCCGAATCCGGATGATTGCGGAATCGCTCATTGCACCATGCCTCCCATGCGCAGCCGTTGTTCGGCGCGCCGCAGGATCAGCCCGGCCGCGCTCGTCAGGATCAGATAAACCAGCGCGATCGCCAGATAGACTTCCAGCGACCGGTACGACACGCTGATGATCTTCTGGCCCTCGTGCATCAGGTCGGCAATGGTCAGCAGCGACACCAGTGCCGAGTTCTTGATGAGGGCGATGAACTCATTGCCCAGCGGCGGAATCATCCGCACGATGGCCTGCGGCAGGATCACCGCGCGCATGGCCTGGCCGGAAGACATGCCGATCGAGCGGGCGGCTTCCATCTGGCCCTTGTCCACGGACTGGATGGCGCCGCGCACGATCTCCGACACGTACGCGCCGGAATAGATGCCCAGCCCGATTACGCCGCACACAAAGGCGGGCAGCAGGATGTTGAACTGCGGCAGCCCGAAGAACAGAAGGAACAGCTGCACCAGCAGCGGCGTGCCGCGGATGAAGGTCACGTAGGCCGTGCAGATGCTGTAGATGACGCGGCGATTCGGGTCCAGCCGGCCGATGCCGACCAAGAGGCCCATGACGCAGCCCAGCACCAGCGCGCAGGCCGTCACCTCCACGGTGATGACGGCGCCGTGGAGGATGTCATGCCAGCCGGCAAAGACAGGAGAAAAATCCAATTCCATGATGATGATCCGCGCGGCTTACTTGGCGGCCGTGCCGAACCATTTCTGGGTCAGCTTGGCATAGGTGCCATCGGCCTTTACCTTGGCGAGTGCGGCATTGAGGGCACGGGTCAGCTCGGGCGTGTCCTTGCGCACGGCCATGCCGTATTCCTCGGTGGTCAGCGGCTGCTCCACCATGCGCAGGCCGCCGCGCGTCTTGACGTATTGCATCGCGGCCGGCTTGCCGGTCACGGCGGCATCGGCGCGGCCGATCTCGACCAGGTTGAACATTTCCTGGTTCTTCTCGACTTCCACACGCTGCACCTGCGGGTACGTGTCACGCAGGAAGCTAACCGACTTGGTGCCCACCTGCACGCTGACCTTCTTGCCGTTCAGGTCGGCCGGGGCGTGGACGGTGGTGTTGCCGCTCTTGACCAGCGCCACCAGGCCGCCGGTGTAGTACGGCTCGGTGAAGTCCACCACCTTGCTGCGCTCGGGGGTGATGTAGATGCCGGACACTGCCATGTCGAAGCGGCGCGAGACCAGCCCCGGGATCAGGCCCTTGAAGTCGATGTCGGTCCATTCGACCCGCTTGCCCATTGTCTTGGCCATGGCCTCCACTAGCTCCACGTCAAAGCCGGTGCGCTTGCCGTTCTCGATAAATTCCATCGGCGGGAAGGTGGCGTCGGTGGCCACGCGCAGCACGGCATTGTCCTGCGCGTGCGCGGCGGTGCCAAGGGTCAGGGCGGTCAGGGTTGCCAGGCCGGCCATCAGGCATTTGCGACGAAGGTTCATGGAAGTCTCCTATTCTCGGGAACGAGGGATCTGCCGTCGCATGGGTGTGCCGACGGCGGCGGTAACGATTTGCTTGGTATTCAGTAAGACTGCAGCCGGGCGGAAATCCGCATCGCCGCTGCCACGGTCATGTCGATCAGCGCGGTCTCGCGCCCTTGCCGCCGCGTGGCCGGCACCATCAGCGTGATGGAGCCCAGCGCATCGGCCTTGCTGCGCCGCGAGAAGAGCGGCGCGCTCACGCCCCACACGCCCGGATCCACCTCGCCCTCACTGACGGCGTAGCCGGTCTCGCGAATGGCGGTCAGCTCGGCCAGCAGCCGTTCGGCTTCGCCTGGCTCGCACTGGGCCCGGACCAGGCGCTCGCGCGCTTCATCGCGCATGAATGCAAGCAGCGACTTGGCCGACGCACCGGCGCGCAGCGGCACGCCGCGGCCTTTCTCGAATGAGCAGCGCAGCGACTGGCGGCTCTCCACCATCTCCAGGCACACCGCGTGATCCTTGACGGCGACGACCAGGCCTACGCTTTCATCGGACTGCTGCGCCAGCAGCTGCATGTCGGGCAAGGCTTCGCGCGCCAGGTGCGAGGCCATGTCAAAGCCAAGCGCCAGTTGCAGGCTGATCGGGCCCGGCGCGTATTCGCCGTCGGACTCCAGCACAAAGCCCCAGCGCTTGAGCATCATCAGCTGCCGGTAGAGCGTGCTCTTGGGCAGGCCGGTCTTGGCAACCAGCTCGCGCACCGTGATTGGCGCGCCGTGCTGCGCCAGCGCCGCCAGCACGAACAGCACGCGATCGGCACCGCCCGCGGGCTGGCCGGGTTCGGCAGGCGTGGGTGTCGCGGGCTTCACGGCGGTGGGGTTGTCGACGGCATTCAACATAGGGCCCAAGAATAGGACCTGATTCCCAGAAATCAAAACCGAGAGTCCCGGAAAATGGGAATGAACGACTAGGGATAACCCTTGATGACTGGCAATTTGATCGGTCAAGTGCGCGAGGCGCCGCTGCGTCGCGGTCAGTAGATGCCCGGCAGCATCCGCCAGGTCCGGTCGCAGTACGACGCGTACTCGTCGCCAAACTGGTCGCGCAGCAGCGCTTCTTCCGCCCGGATGCGCGCCAGCAGCACCGGCACCATCAGCAGCGTCAGCAGCACGCCCACGCCGGAGCGGAACGCCAGTACCCATCCCAGCGAACTGACCAGGAAGCCGAGATAGCTCGGATGCCGGATCACGCCATAGATCCCGGTGGTCACCAGCGTGTGCCCCGGCTGGATCGCCACCAGCCCGCTGAAGCGCCGCCCCAGCACAAACACCGGCCACAGCCTCAGCACGCCGCCGCCGGCAAACAGCGCCACACCGATCCAGCGCATGGTGTCGCCATCGAGCGTCCAGAAGCCGATGCGGTCGGTAAAGGGCGGCAGGTACGCCGCCAGCAGCCCGAGCACGCCAAAGACTGCCAACACCCAGCGGTTGCCGCGGTCCTCGCGCATGCCGCTGCTGATGTTGCCGCCGGAGAAGAGTGCCGCGATGGACAGGGCGAACAGGATTAGGGTCAGGGCCACGCGCGCCGGGTGCGCGAAAAAGGGGGCGATGCCGCCCCAACCTGCGATGGCGATGGCCAGGTAGGCGAGCGTGCCGGCGAGCGTGGCAATCGCCATGCCGGGAGTCGGGCGCATGGGGAACCTCCGTTGAGACGGTGGATGCACAAGCGAAGGGTAAGCCTCAGGCGGCCCGGGTGTCGAGGGCGGCCGGGTCGTGATTAAATCTGCGTTTTGCGCCGGCGTATGCCGGGGCGCAGTGAACCGCTTTCGTCACACCACCATGCCCCTGATCGACATCAAGAACCTCCAGCAAGCTGCCCAGGACTTCGGCAAGGCCCGAAACTGGGGCAAGTACCACAGCCCCAAGAACCTCGCGATGGCGCTGAGCGTGGAGGTGTCCGAGTTGGTCGAGATCTTCCAGTGGCAGACCGATGCGGAATCGCGCGCCATCATGTCTACCGACGAGCGCGACCATGTGGAGCAGGAGCTTGCCGATATCACCATCTACCTGGCGCAACTGGTGACGGCGCTGGGCGTGGACCTGGACGCGGCGATCCGCGCCAAGATGGAGATGAACGCCAGGAAGTACCCGCTGCCGGAATGAGGCGCCCGGCGACGGCGTGAGCTCACGACAATGGCCGGCTCCCCGCCAGGACGCACAACAGCAGCACTCCGTTCAAAGCGAGCAGTCCGCTCACCACAAGCACGATGGGCGGCGCATCCCGTGTCCGCTCGCGCAGGCGGGTGACCCCCGGCAGCCACTCGCCGCGCGTACGCCGGGACCAGCACGCGACGCCCGCGCTGCACATGCCCAGCCACGCCAGCGTGCCCAGCGATGTCCAACCGCGTGATTGCGACGCCAGCGTCGGACGGATGGACGCCTGCTGGGGCGTCGGGCCGGAGGCTCTTTGGATCACGACAGGGGGCGCTTGCATCCCCGGTTCGGCTAATGGCTCTGCCGGTGGCAAGGCTGGAGGCTGCTCCGCTACTGGTTGAGTTGCTGGAGGTGGCGCGACCGCTGGCCGCGACGCCTCGACCCTGACCGCAGCTTGCTTGTTCCTCGACGCCTCCCGCGCCCGGGCCGCCGGCGGCGTTGGTTTCGGCGCGGCAGCCTGCGGCGGTTTCTCGCCTGGCTGCCGGCGCCAGCTGGCAAAGACCCTATCCAGGCATTTCACCGACGTGCACGCGTCCCGGCGCTCTCGCCAGGCGGCGATGTCGCGTCCTTGGATCGCGCCGGCGCGAAGCCGGCGCTGCTGGTCCGCATGGATGCGCTCGTGTTCGCGCTGGAGCATCGCGTGATCGCAGATCAGGTCGGCGGCGTGCGGCACCGACTGCAGGCAGGACGTGCCGGCGGCGAGCGGATCGTCGCAGCGGGAAGGACGCAGCGTGGTCTTGCAGGCAATATCCGACGCCTGCGCACTGGCAGCCAGCAGAAGACCGAACGCAATGCACGCGGCCAAACGGCCCGAAAGCCTTGTCATCCTGTCGCCCCGTGATGGTGGGGATCGTCCGGCGCGGAAGCGGGCGCCGATGGACTTCTATTCTGGAGCGGTGCCAGCAATGTACGGTTCGATATCCCACAGAACCGGGCAGCAGACTTTTGGGCGCGGCCTCGGATATGTGGCCGAGGCCACAGATCCGGAAGCCGCAGCTATACCTTCTTGCCTTCCCCATTGTCCCCCGCGTGCGGAGGGGCGACATGCCAGCCCCCGTACGGCATCCTTCGGACTGACAAAAACAAAAAGCGAAGGGGTCATCATGGGTCGCAGGAAGCAATCAAGCGTCTTCGAGGATCTGTATGGCATTGCCGCAGCACTGCCATGGTGGGTAGGCGTGGCGTTGGCCATCATTGCCTACGCGGTGCTGCACCGTTATGCGATTGCCGAAGTGCCGGTCAGTGCCGCGCGGGGGCAAATCGGCCAAATGGTCGTGACACAGATGGTCAAGGCGCTGTCGATGTACGGGCAGTACATCGTGCCGCTGTTGCTGCTGGCCGGCGCGCTGGCTTCGTGGCTGGGCCGCCGCAAGCGGCAAGAACTGGTGCGCAGCGTGGCGGCGAGCCAGTCTGGCGACGCCTTGCGTCAGATGACCTGGCGAGATTTCGAGCGGCTGGTGGGAGAGGTGTTCCGGATGCGCGGTTACGCTGTGGCGGAGACCGGTGGCGGCGGTGCGGATGGGGGCATCGACCTGCGGCTCAGAAAGGGCAACGAGTTGGCGCTGGTGCAGTGCAAGCAATGGCGCGCCTACATGGTGCCGGTCACGGTGGTACGGGAACTGTATGGCGTGATGGCTGCGCAGGGTGCGGCACAAGGATTTGTTGTGACATCGGGACAGTTCACCGCCGATGCGCGGGCCTTCGCGTCTGGGCGGAACATAGAGCTGATCGATGGCCAGGCACTCACCGTGCTGGTCAAGCGCGCCCGCGCTGCAGCGCCGACGGGGTCGACCGCACCCCCGCCTGCCGCTGCGAACGCGCCGACGCGCGCCGCGGAACCGCCGAAGCCAACTGAGATGCCGCCTGCCGCCGTGCCAGGCTGCCCGCGCTGCGGCAGCGCCATGATCCAACGCATCGCTAAACAGGGCGCGAACGCTGGCAATCCGTTTTGGGGCTGCGCCACGTTCCCCAAATGCCGCGGCGTGCGTGGCCTCTGACTCTCCCTGGTTCGGACAACGGCAGTCTGCTGTTGTACCCGTTTGTCAGATCGCGACCAGGCTCACAACCCAACCCGCCACATAGAGCCCCAGCCCGAACACCGCATGCGTCACCAGGCTATGCGCCCGTGCCACATTTGGCCGTGGCGTGCGGCTCGCGGCGATGCCGGCACCCATCGCGGGCTGCATCAGCAGGAACGGTGCCGCCACACTGCCGATGCCGACGATCAACGCGGGCGCCAGCGTCGGATGGCGCGCCCAGTCGAGTCCCCATAGCCCCAGCAGGATGGCCGCGAACACGATGCCGGTCAGGTAATGCGCGATCCAGCCGATCCCGCGCTCGCGGTGCACCGGTGGCGATGCCGCGATGGGATGGTGGCAAAGGCGTCCTCGCGGCAGCCACGCGAGCCAGCGGCCTACCAGTCCATAGTCCAGCGCAGGAACGCCCAGCAGCCGCTTGCGCAGGATGGCCCAGGCGTCCATCACCAGCGTTGCGCCAGTGCCGATCACGACCGCATTGAACAGGAGCGCCATCGCTGTATCAGGCATGGGCAGTCTTCCCGGCCGTCAGTGATGAAGCCGAAGCCCGGGCGGTGATCATCCAGCAAGCAGCGGTGTAGCGCACGGTTGCGCCATGAACGTAAGGCTCGAATGCCGCGCGGACGGTTTCGATGACGCTGGCGCGTGTGCTTGCCTCAGCCTCGCGCAGGGCCAGGCCGACGGAACCCAGTCGGGACAGGTAGTCCACCAGCGCAGGCTCCGGCAGCGTGCAGACGAGGTCGATCGGCTGGATATTGATCCCGGTCCAGCCGCCCTCTTCCAGGATGGCCTGCACGCGCTGGCGGTCGCCGAAGGCGAACTGCCCCGGCGCACCCGGCTGCCGCGGCGGCAGGTTGGACAGCAGCGGCGCTGCCGCGCGCTCGGCGGTGGTCATGAACGGATTCTCTGCGGCGCTGCGCCAGGCGATGCATTGGAGCGTGGCATCCGGTGTTGCGGCCCGGCGCAGGTTGGCAAAGGCCCGCACCGGATCGCTGAAAAACATCACGCCCAGGCGCGACACGATGCTGTCGAAGCTTGCTGGCGCGAAGGCGTAGTCCTGCGCGTCGGCGCGAATAAAGCTGGCGGTCGAACCGTCCTGCTGCGCACGTGCCCGTGCAGCGGTGAGCATCGGCTCGGAAATATCGATGCCGGTGCATCTGCCCTGCGCGCCGAGCTTACGCGCCAGCGCGATCGTAGTGCTGCCGGTGCCGCAGCCGACATCGAGCACATGCTGTGCCGAGGTCTTGCCGACCGCATCGACAAGCAGGCCTTCCAGCGGCCGGAGCATGTCGTCGAGCACCGCCTGCTCCGCGACCCAGGCATGGCCAGACGGGCCGTTCCACAGTGCGGCCTGGTCGCTGCCGTTGATGCTGGTCTGTTGTTGCTCACCCATGGTCATATCCCCTTGCACGCCGTCCTGGCTTGGAAGCTACACTGTGCCAGTTCAAGTCGACTTGAGTTGACATCCCCCCGTCCTCAGCCTTCGGCTGGCGCCC
>NZ_JFJW01000238.1:0-8985 GCF_000611125.1 Cupriavidus sp. SK-4 | reverse complement strand
GGTGACTGACTTGTGTGTAATCAAATGCGCAAAGGCGGGCGGGACAGGGCACCCCGCGGACGTGAGTTTTCGCACGGCGTTTCGATACGCCAAGCGAAGCCTGTCGGGGCAGTGGGAGGCGCAAAGCGGCGCTCCGCCGTATGACGCGGAAGCCGGCGCCGGCGGTGCAATCGGCGCTTCAGCCGGCGAGTTTAGTTAGCCGTCCAAGCGGAGCGCCAGGGCGGCAGGCTCACCGCGCATGCGATGACGACTGTATCGGAGGGTCGGGACACTTCTTCGGGATGCGCGACGGGCTTTGGCGTCTTTTCTTGCCGAAATCGCTGGAGGAAGAGGACGGGAGCATGCGGTTAGTGCGCGAAAACTCCCTACCGGCCTTCGAGGCGCTCAGCAATGCGGCCGGGCGGCCGCGCGCCCTTAAAGCACGTCGTCCTTCAGGTGATACCAGTGATACAACACCCGCTGCCCCATCCTACGGAACGGCGCGAACATCTGCGATTCCACCATCTCGCGCACGTTCGGGAACGGCAGCGGCGAGCGGAAGATCGGCAGTTCCGGCAGCGCGGCAGCCTTGCCGGCGATCAGCGCCGCCAGGCGCTTGCCGGCCTGGGCTGAGTACATCACGCCGTTGCCGCCGTAGCCCATCGCGTAGTAGATCGACTGCGCCGGATCTGGCTGCGTGATGCGCGGCATCATGTCGTGGCTGACATCGACCCAGCCCCACCACGAGTAATCGACCTGGATCCCCTGCAGCGCGGGGAACTTGCGGTGCATGTCGCCGATCAGCTTTTGCTTGTACTGCTCCTGCGGTGCGTCGTTGCCGGTGATGGCGCTGCGGCTGCCGATCTGCAGGCGGCCGTCCGGCATCAGGCGGTAGTAGTGGCGCAGGATACGGGTGTCGGTGATGACCTGCGTGGTGCGGAAGTTGCACGCGGCCAGTTCGCTGGCCGTGAGCGGGCGCGTGACGATGGAGTTCGACAGGATCGGGAACAGCCGGTTCTTGAGTTCGCGGTGCAGCGTCTGAGAGGTATAGCCGCCAGTGGCCACGGCCACGGCGCGGGCGCGCACGATGCCGCCGGGGGTGCGCAGGTAGTGCACGCCGTTGCGGGTTTCCCAGCCGGTCACCGGGCTGGACGGATGCACCTTGGCGCCCAGCTCGCGCGCGCGGCGCAGGTAGCCGAAGGCGAGCTTGCCGGCGTGGATGCCGATGCCTTCGGGCTCATGCATGGCACCCGCGGCTTCCTTGTCGTCGACATACTCGCGCCGCACGGTGTCGGCGTCCATGATCCGTGCGTCGTACTTGAAGACTTCGCGCAGGAGCTTGGCTTCCTTCTCCAGCGCCGGCATCACCTTGGCGCGGTGCGCGATATAGAGGTGGCCGCCGGGCTGCGGGTCGCAGTTGATGTCCTGGATCAGGCCCTTGAAGGTCTCCATGCCGTCGCAGATTTCTTCGTGCAGGCGCAGCGCGGTATCCAGGCCGTAGCGCTGGATCCACTGCGAGCGCTTGAGCCGTCCGGACGCGCATTGCGCCTGGCCGCCGTTGCGCGTGCTGCAGCCCCAGCTGACGCGGTTGGCTTCGAGCACGGTGGCCTTGATGCCGTATTCCTGCGCCAGGAAGATGGCGCAGGTCAGGCCGGTGAAGCCCGAGCCGATGATGGCTACATCAACGTCGATGTCATGCGTGATTGGGCCGTCGTCGGCAGGCGGTTCGCCCGCGGTGCCGATCCAGTAGGTGGGCGCGTACTCGCGGCCGTGACCGGGGGTGGGGGTGTGCAGGGGATCGTAGGCGGGGTCGTACGGCCGGGTGGGCGCGGTGGACTGCTCGCCGGCAAGGAGGCTGCTGCGGGGGGCTACGGCTTGCATGGCGCGTCTCCTCGGTCAGGCTGCGGGCGCTACGACGGGCGGGCGATCCTTGCGGTACGCGTTCTTGACCGCGATCTTGCCGTCGCGGAAGGTGAACACGTCCACCATGCGCGCCTCGATGCGGGCGCCGTCGGCACGGGTGCCGCGGAAGGTGGATTCGCTTACGCCGCGGTCGCCCACGACGAAGTGGTCGCCATCGACCCACTGCGCGTCGGGGAAGGTCTGCCAGGCCAGCTGGAAGCCTTCGCGCACCGGCTCGCGGCCGATAAAGCTGCGGCCCAGCAGATCGGGCCCGGCCACGCCGTGGAAGGCGCAGTCATCGGCCATGAAGCTCATCAGGGCCTCGATGTCGTGGCGGTTCCAGGCGTCGTTGAAGGCCTGCAGCAGTTCGATGCCGGCGGCGTTGTTGTCCTTGGACATGGATTGGTCTCCTGAGTGTTGTTTGCCGGTCCGTGGGGAACTGGCCATGACTCGAGGATAGGGAAGCCGTGCGCGGCGCTGTAGCGCCAGTTCGGGACAATCGCTTGGGCCAGCGGCGGCAGACACCGCCCGCGGGCCGGCTCAGGCCGCGGGACGGACCCGGGAAGTGACGGCGGCGATGGTTGTGGCGCCGCTGGCGGTGGCCTGCAGCTCACGCGCCACGCCCGCCAGCACGCGGATGCCAGGCTCGATGCGGTCCAGCGAGATCGACGAGTAGCCCAGCCGGAAGCCGTTGCGCGGCGCGGGCTCGGCCATGAAGAAGACGCTGCCGGGCTCGATCAGCACGCCCTGCAGCTCGGCCAGCCGCGCCAGCGCATCGGCATCGAGCCAGGAAGGCCCCTCGATCCAGCATGAGGCGCCGCCGGCGATCGGCACCGCGCGGAAGTCAGGCATATGCGTGGCCAGCGCCGCCAGCACCGCTTCGGCGCGCTCGCGGTGCGCGGCCGCCAGCCGGCGCAGGTGTGCGTCATAGTGGCCCAGCGACAGGAACAGCGAGAACGCGCGCTGGATATACGCCGACGGATGCCGTAGCATCAGCCGCCGCGCGCCGCGCAGTTCGGCGATCAGTGCCGCCGGCCCGACGATATAGCCGATGCGCAGCCCCGGCGCCAGGCTCTTGGACAGGCTGCCGACATAGATCACGCGGTTGCTGCGGTCCAGGCTCTTGAGCGTGGGCGTGGGGTCGCCTTCGAAGCGGCTTTCGCTTTCGTAGTCGTCCTCGATCAGCACGAAGTCCGCTTCCTCGGCCTGGCGCAGCAGCGCCTGGCGGCGTGCCAGCGGCATGGTGACGGTGGTGGGGCACTGGTGGCCCGGGGTCACGTAGACGTAGTCGCAGGCGCGTTGCGCGTCAGACAGGGTCAGGCCGTCGCCGTCGACCGGCAGCGGCACCAGGTGGGAGGTGTGCGAGCCAAAGATATTGCGAGCGTCGGGATAGCCGGGGTCCTCGATGCCCACCGGCGTGTCGGGGCTGACCAGCAGGTCGGCCAGCAGGTACAGCGCCTGCTGCGCGCCCACGGTCACCACGATCTCGTCGGCGCCGGCCCACACGCCGCGGCGCGGCAGCACGCGGGTGCGGATCTGCTGCACCAGCGATTCGTCGTCGCGCAGGATCATGTCCTGGGCCCAGTCGTGGATGTCGAGCACGCTGAGCGCCTTCAGGGCGCATTCGCGCCAGTCCGCGGTGGGGAACAGCACCGGGTCGTACTGGCCGTAGATGAAGGGGTAGGGGTAGTCGCGCCAGTTGGCGCGCTTGACGATATTGCGCTGCTGCGTGGGGCGGAACACAAAGCGCCGCTCCCAGTCCGGCTCGCCCGAGCGGGCGGGCACCGCCTCGCCGCGCAGCGAAGCCACGCCGCTCACGCGCGTGCCCAGGATCTCCGGGTTGACGAAGTAGCCGCTGCGCTCGCGCGCCACCAGGTAGCCTTCATCGACCAACTGCTGGTAGGCCAGTACCACCGTGTTGCGCGCCACGCGCAGCTGCGCCGACAGCTCGCGGCTGCTGGGCAGCGGCTCGCCCTGCGGCAACTGCTCGTCAAGGATGGCCGAGACCAGCATCTGGCGGATCTTGCCCTGCAGGCTCAGGCCCGAGTGGGCATGCTGCTGGAACAGCTGGGACCAGAGGGTGGTGGGAGACTTCAGGCTCATGGGGCAGGGTGCGTTGCCTTGACGGCGAAGCGCGCCAGCATACCGCACCGGCGCGCCGCGTCAGTCATGGTCAGTCATCAATACTCGTGCAGGTCCGGGCGCGGCATCTCCGCCAGCGGCACTACCGGATCCGCGTTACCTCGAAACAGTTGCCGCGCGGCGTAGGCCACCAGCAGGACGCCCAGGCTCACCACACCCAGCGCAAGCGGCGTGCGCTGGTCGGGGATAAAGGCCATCGCCACCACGATGCCGATCATGCCGGCGATCGCCAGGTAGGTGAGGTACGGGTAGCACCACATGCGCACGCGCAACTGGCCGGGCGCTTCGCGCTCCAGGCGGGAACGCAGGCGCAGCTGCGAGATCGCGATCAGGATGTAGACGAAGATCGCCACCGTGCCGTACGAGTTCACCAGGAAGGCAAACACCGTATCCGGCGAGACATAGGACATCACCACCGCACCGTAGCCGAACAGGGTCGCCACCAGGATGGCGCGCACCGGCACGCCGTTGCGGCTCACGCGGGCCAGCGACTTGGGGGCGTCGCCACGGCGGGTCAGCGCGAACAGCATGCGCGACGAGGCATACAGGCCCGAGTTGAGCGCCGACAGCACCGCGGTCAGCACGATCGCGTTCATGATCTGCGCGGCCGCCGGCACGCCCATCACGTTCAGCGCACTGACGTACGGCGTGGAGATGCTGGTGGAGTTCCACGGCACCAGGCAGACCACCAGCAGGATCGAGCCTACATAGAACACCAGCACGCGCGTGATCACCGAGCTGGTGGCCTTGGCCACGGCCTTCTGCGGCTCGGCGGTCTCGGCAGCGGCGATGGTGACGATCTCGGCGCCGAAGTAGAAGCCGGTGGCGGCGACCGCGCCGGTCAGCACCGGGACAATGCCGTGCGGCATGAAGCCGCCGTTGGCGGTCAGGTTGGCCACCTCCATGCCATGGGACCCGGGGGCCAGGCCCAGCACATAGACGCCGGCGACGAACAGGAACACCATGATTGCGGCCACCTTGATCGACGCGAACCAGAACTCGAACTCGCCGAAGGATTTGACCGATACCAGGTTGGTCAGCGTCAGCATCACCAGCAGCACCAGGCTGATGATCCAGTTGGGCACGTCGGGCAACCAGTAGCGCACCAGGTCGGCACCGGCCACGGCTTCCAGCGCCACCACGATGACCCAGAAATACCAGTACATCCAGCCGGTCAGGAAGCCGGCCAGGTTGCCCACCGCCGGGCGGTCGCGCCAGGCTTCGCGTGCATACTCATAGAAACCGCCGCTGCCGGGCATGGCGCAGGCCATCTCGCCCAGCATGCGCATCACCAGCACCACCAGCAGGCCGGTGATCAGGAAGGAAAGGACCGCGGCCGGGCCGGCGGACTTGATGACGACGCCGCTGCCGACAAAAAGGCCTGCGCCGATCACGCCACCGAGCGCGATCATGGTCATGTGGCGTTGCTTCAGGCCGTGGGATAGCCCGTTGCCGGACTCTGGTTGTTGGATCATGTTGTGTCTCCTGTGCTGCGCTTGCTGTCGGTACTGCGTTGCAGCCAGTACAGCGTTTAAGGCAGGCGCCACGGCTTCTCTTCGGTATAGGTGGCAGGGCAGTAATTGCCAGCCAGCCTGGGGCCGTGGTCGTTCAGTATTTGCAATCCCGGGCAGGGATGGCCTATCCGTACATGTCGACTTGTCTCCGGTGATCGCTTAAAAAACTGGAACCAGAAGTTCCGAAAAATTGTTCTTTCACTGGAATGTAGGCCGTTCGCGGGGGAAGGTCAACCAGAAGTTTCGATAATTGATATGATTTGACTCTGAAAATGAAACTTACCTATGATGGAGCCAGGCATGAACGATATGCGCCTCGCCAAAAGTGACGCCAAGCCGGATGGAGACACGCCGGCACTGCGTTTGTTCGGCCTGCTCGAAGTCATCGCGGAGAAGGACCAGTCCTTCAACCTGCAAGCGCTGGTGGAAGAAACCGGACTGCCCAAGCCCACTCTGCACCGCATGCTGCAGCAGCTCGAGGCCGCGGGCCTGATCCAGCGCAACGGCGACGGGCGGCAATACGGCACCGGCCTGCGGCTGCGCCGGCTGGCGGAGAACCTGTTGCTCAACAGCACCTCGCACGGTGCGCGCCACATGGTGCTGCGCCGGCTGGTGGAAGAGGTGGGCGAGAGCTGCAACCTGACCGCGTTCTCCGGCGGCGAGGTGCTGTACCTGGATCGCGTGGAGACGGCGGCGCCGCTGCGCTTCTACCTGCATCCGGGCTCGCGCGTGCCGGCGCACTGCTCGGCCACGGGCAAGCTGTTCCTGGCGCAGCTGGCGCCGGCGCAGCGCCAGCGGCTGCTGGCCAACGTGGAGCTGGAACGCTACACGCAGAACACGCTGACCGACCACGCGCAGCTGGAAGCCGAACTGGAGCGCGTGAAGCGCGACGGCTACGCGATGGACGATGAAGAGTTCCTGCCGGGGCTGGTCTGCATCGGCGTGCTGGTGCCGGCCGCGGACGGCGGCAAGTCCAACCTGGGGCTGGCGCTGCAGGCCCCGGTGATGCGCGTGACGCGCGACAAGGTGCTGCAATTGCTGCCCGCGCTGCAGCGTGCGGCGGGCGCGCTGGCGGCGATCGAGGCCGACAGCGCCGGCAGCTGGCAGGGCGGCGCGGAAGAGGACGAATAGCGCGCACGGCGTCACGCGGATTGCTCCGCTTGCCGCAGTGCCGATGGCATGGCAGCAAGCAACAAGGAGCATGAGGTGACGCAAGACCAGTTTGGCAAGCCGGACCGGATGATTCCGGTGCGCAGCGCGTTCGGCATCGATTCCGGCCTGATGGTGCCGGCCTTCAGCCAGCGCGACGACCACGTGCCGGAGATCGATCCGGCCTACCGCTTCCAGCCCGAGGTGACGCTGGCAATCCTGTCCGGCTTCATGCGCGACCGGCGCGTGATGGTGCAGGGCCTGCACGGCAGCGGCAAGTCGACCCATATCGAGCAAGTCGCCGCGCGGCTGAACTGGCCCTGCGTGCGCGTCAACCTGGACGGACATATCAGCCGGCTGGACCTGGTCGGCAAGGATGCCATCGTGGTACGCGACGGGCGCCAGGTCACCGAATTCCAGGAAGGCATCGTGCCGTGGGCGCTGCAGCGGCCGGTGGCGCTGATCTTCGATGAGTACGACGCAGGCCGGCCCGATGTGATGTTCGTGATCCAGCGCATCCTGGAGCGCGACGGCAAGTTCACGCTGCTGGACCAGAACCGCGTGATCCGCCCGCATCCGTCTTTCAGGTTGTTTGCGACATCCAATACCGTGGGCCTGGGCAACGTCAACGGTCTCTACCACGGCACCCAGCTGCTCAACCACGCGCAGATCGACCGCTGGAACGTGGTGGCCACGCTGGACTACCTGCCGCATGAAGAGGAGGCCGGCATCGTGCTGGCGCGCGTGCCGGAGCTGGACAACGACGCCGGGCGCGCGCTGGTCGATGCGATGGTGGCGCTGGCCGGCCTCACGCGCCGCGGGTTTGCCGCCGGCGATGTGTCGGCGCTGATGTCGCCGCGCACGGTGATCAGCTGGGCCGAGAACTGCCAGATCTTCCGCGACCCCGCGCTCGCCTTCCGCCTGACCTTCCTGAACAAGTGCGACGAGGCCGAGCGGCCGGTGGTGGCCGAGTACTACCAGCGTTGCTTCGGCCACCTGCCGGGTGAAGCCACTGGCATCAGCGCCGAGTCGGAGCCCGTGCGATGAGCGCGGCCACGGTCGCGCAGCAGTTGCGCCGGCGCCAGCGGCAGGATGAGCTGTCCGGCGCCGCGGTGCGCGCGATCACCGGCGATGCGGCGCTGCATTTCCGCGACGGCCAGCTCTGGCGCGCAATGCGCCCGGTGCCGCAGCATGCGCCCCACTTGCGCACGGACCTGGAAACCGACACGGCCACCTGCCTGCGCGGAGCGGCCGATGGTGCCGCCCTGCGCCAGGCGCATTCCGATGCCGCGCTGCATCGGCAGCTGTGCCCGGCCGATCCGGTCGAGCGCCTGGTCTTCGAGCTGCTGGAGCAGCTGCGTTGCGAGACCCGCCTGCCGCGCGGCATGGCCGGCGTGGCGGCCAACCTGCGCCACCGCTTCATGGCGTGGTCGCGGGCCTTCCATCGTTCCGGGCTGACCGAGGGGCATCTCGGCATCCTGCTCTATACCGTGGCGCAGGTGTCGTGGTCGCGCCTGACGGGGGAGCCGGTGCTGGAAGAGACCGAAGACCTGATCGAGGCCACGCGCGCCGCCATCGTGCCGGTGCTGGGCACCGCGCTGGCCGGCCTGCGCGCGCAACGCCACGACCAGGCCGCCTACGCCGCGCACGCACTGGCGCTGGCGCGCGCGGTGGCGCAGATGATCCGTGCGGAAGCCCCGCTTGCCGGCGAAGACGACGAAAACTCAGCCTCGGCAGCGCGCGCCGGGTTTGCGCTATGGCTGGATTTCGACGAACCGCCTGCGGAAGCCTTTGCACTGGCCGACAGCGGCCACAGCCGCGTGCTGGCCGACGCCACCGACGGCTACCGCGCCTTCACCACCCGCTACGACCGCGAAGTGCGCGCCGCCACGCTGGTGCGCCTCGCCTTGCTGGACGAGTACCGCACGCGGCTCGACGCACGCATCGCGCGCGCGGGCGTGAACATCGCCCGGCTGGCGCGCCGGCTGCGCGCCGCGCTGTCGCAGCCGCGCGTGGACGGCTGGTCCTTCGGCGAGGAAAGCGGCCGCATCGACGGCCGTCGCCTGGCGCAGCTGGTCTGCTCCCCCTCCGAGCGCCGGCTCTTCCGCCTGGAAGCGCACAAGGCCCATGCCGACTGCGTGATCGGCTTCCTGATCGACTGCTCAGGCTCGATGAAGGCGCAGGCCGAGCCGCTCACGCTGCTGATCGACATGCTCACCCGCGCGCTCGACCAGGCCGGCGTGGCCACCGAGGTGCTCGGCTTCACCACCAACGCCTGGAACGGCGGCCGCGCGCGCGC
>NZ_JFJW01000237.1:0-8541 GCF_000611125.1 Cupriavidus sp. SK-4 | reverse complement strand
GGGCGCGGCCGCCGGGTGCGGCGCGTGCGGCAATGGCGCCTGGTGGCAGTGCCCGGCCCGATGGGCCAACTGGTGCCGGTCCGGATCTGACCGTTTTGCGCTATTGCGGGAAATCCCAGCGCTGCGACCAGTCGGATTCTTCGCGCACGATGTCACGCAGGATGCGCACGGCATCCTGCGACGCGCCTGCGGGGGTCCTGGCGCAGACGAGGAATACCGGATAAGAGAACTCTGACGCGCCTTCCACTCGCGCCAGCACCCCGCTGTCCAGGTAGCTCTGCACCACGCGTGTCCGGAAATACCCACTGCCGCCGAACTGCAGGATGTACTGCAGCGCCAGCGGCCCCAGGTTGAAGTACAGCGAGGCGCGCGCATGCTCCGGCAGCGCGCTGTCATGCTGGCGGCGGAACTCCGGTCCCCAGTCGACATAGACATAGCCGCCGTCGCGCTGCGTAGAGCGGATCAGGATCAGCTTCTCTTCCATCAGCGCCTCGACATGCATGCCGGGCGCGTACTCCGGCTGGTAGACCAGCGTTGCATCCAGCGTGCCTGACTGCAGCTTGCGCTGCAACTCCGCCCCTTCCCCCACCTCCGCCCGCACCGCCTGTGCCGGCATCAGCTGGCGCAGGCGCGTGGTCCACAGCAGCACCAGCGGATTGCCCAGGCTGATTTCCGTGCCAAAGCGAAACAGGCTGGCCAGCCCGGCCGGCAACGGCAGCTCGCGGCAGGCCGCCTCCCAGGTCTGCACCAGCTGGCTGGCGTAGCCGAGAAAGCGCTGGCCATCGGGCGTCAGCCGTGCGCCCGCCTTGTTGCGATCGAACAGGCGGCAGTTGAGCTGCGATTCCAGGCTCTTGATGCGCGCGGTCACGGCAGTCTGCGTGACATGCAGCTTGTCGGCCGCGGCCAGCAGGCTGCCGGTGCGGACGACTTGCAGGAAGGTGCGGGCGAGATCGATGTCCATGGGACGGGGGATTAACCGGTGTGACGAATTGTAGGCAATTGGGCGCGAATATTCCGCAATTGCCGTCACATGGATGACCGCCGAGCTACTTGCTTCGCCGCCCTGCTCCCTGGGGCCCCGCCGGATCAGCGCGCCGGCTGCGGCCGCACCGCCGCTGGCATGGCAACCGGCACGGCGCCTGCCGCCGGCGCGCTGCGCGCCTCGCGCGGCGGCCTCAGCGGCGCGAGGCCTTCCGGCTCCCGCAAGGCCAACCCATTGTCATAACCGGTGGCAACGGCCTCCAGGTACCCGGGGGCAAACTTCTGTTCCGGCGTCACGGCCTGCACGGCAGGCGCTGCAGCCTGCGGCGCTTCGGACTGGGCGCAGGCGACGCTGTTGATGCATAAGCCCAGCACCCGCAGCAGCGCCATGGCCTGGCGCGAGCGGTGCAGGATTGCGGGCGGGCGCGGCGCGGCCTGCCCTGTCTGGCATTGGGGTCGGGTGTACATCGGGGTTCTCCGGGAAGCCATTGCTGGCTGGTGGCACAACGAGCCGCGGCGCCGCGCTCGCTGTCCATTGCGCAATGACCGTGCCACCGCCATAAGGCTGGTTGCGGCGCGGATTACGGCACTTTCCGGGGATGGGATGGTGGGGCCAAGCCGACGCTGGCGGCACGGATGTCGGTCGAACTCCAACACTCCCGGCGGCGTCCGCGCCGCGACAGGTGCGTGAGCCCCGCCCTCAGGGCTTGACCGCCGCCGCCAGCACTGCCGGCATCGGCACCTCGAAGCCGCTGCCGCGCATATAGGCGGCGACGGTGCCGCGCAGCACGGCGCGGATCTCGTCGCGGGCCTTGGGGGTCTGCGCGCGCAGCGTGGCGGCGGCGCGCACGGTGCCCTGGGCCAGCGCATCGAACAGCTGGTCGGGCGCGGAGAAGCGCCATACCTGCGGCACGTTGCGGCAGGTGGGCGAGACAAAGCCGGCCTGCTGCAACGCGGTGCGGCAATGGCCCGGATCGCTGAACAGGAAGAAGTTCGGCCCCACGGGGATATCGACCTCCATCGAGCCGTAGGCGCGGATCGCGGCATAGACCGCGCCGAAACCGACCGCGCGCTCGGGCGTGTCCCACACGGTGAAGGCGATGCGCCCGCCCGGGCGCAGCACGCGGAAGGCTTCGGCCAGCGCGGCGTCGGGGTCGGACAGGTGGCACATGCCGAAGCCATTGACCACGGCATCGAAGCTGGCATCGCCGAACGGCAGCGCCTGCGCATCGGCCTGCTCGTAATGGACATCCGGATGGAGCTTGCGCGCCAGCTGCACCTGCGCCAGCGAGAAATCGATGCCGACGGATTCGGCGCCGCGCCGCACCGCCCCCGCCGCGACATGGCCGGAGCCGGTGGCCACATCCAGCACGCGCAGCCCGCTGGCCACATGGGCCTCGTCCAGCAGGGACTCGACCGATTGCCGGGTCACGTGCGACAGATGCTCCTGGTACTGGCTGACGACCTCGGGATCTTCCCAGCCAGCCAGCTCAAAGGCCCGAAACGAATCTGCGGTGTGGTCCATGCCCTCTCCTCGGCGTCGATGCCAGGCTGCCGGTTTGCGCGGACACAGTGCCCCTCCGCCTCTGACCCCGGTAAAACCAAGTATAGACAGCGCCGGAGGCGCGCAGCGGCCAGGCGTTCAGACCGGCACCCAGACGTGCCCTCAGGCAAAGCGCAGCGTGGCCACGCCGGCGGCGATCAGGCGGGCGGCGCCCACGCGCTCCTTGAGCAGCAGCCCGGAGATCAGCGCGCCGAACAGGATCGAGGACTCACGCAGGGCGGCTACCGGGGCCACCGGCGCGCGTGTCATCGCCCACAGCGACAGCGCGTAGGACGCCAGCGTGCCGCCGCCGCCCACCAGCGCGAACACCAGGTTGCGCCGCACATAGCCGCCCAGTGCCGGCCGGCGCGCCACCAGCGCCCACGCCGCCAGCGGCACCGCGGTCAGCACGAAGATCCAGAACGCATACGCTACCGGCGCGCCGGAGCGGCGCACGCCGGTGCCGTCGATCAGCGTATAGGCGGCGATCACCACTGCGTTCAGCAGCGCCAGCCACATGCCCTCACGGCTGCCAGGGGCACCGCGGGCGCCACCCGCCATGGCCAGGATGCCCAGGCTGATCACGGCGATGCCGCTCCACGCCAGCGCCGACAGGTGCTCGCCCAGCCAGCCCACGCTGGCCACCGCCACCAGCAGCGGCGCGGTGCCGCGCATCAGGGGGTAGGTCTGGCTCATGTCCGCGGTGTGGTAGATGCGTGCCACCAGCGCGAAATACACCACGTGCACGCCCACTGACGCGGCGATGAACGGCCAGCTCGCCGGCGCCGGCTGCGGCAACGCCGGCAGCGCCACGGCGCCCATCAGTCCGGCGCTCACCGCCACCATCACCGTCGACAGCATCTTGTCGCCGCCGCCCTTGACCACCGCGTTCCAGGCGGCATGCAGGAACGCGGCGAGCAGGACGACAGCGAAGACAGTGAGCGACATGGGCGGCAGCGGGCTCGGCGTGGGGGGGCGCCGTCATTCTAGCGGTGCAGTGCCGCCGCTGCCGCGCCATGGTCCGCCTACTTCGCGCCGCTGACCCGCCACACGGTATTGCCGACATCGTCGGCCACCAGCAAACCGCCTTGCTTGTCGATCGCCACGCCCACCGGGCGCCCGCGCGCGTTGCCGTCCTCATCGAGAAAACCAGTCAGCACGTCGAACGGCGCGCCATTGGGCCGGCCCTTGCTGAACGGCACGAAAATCACCTTGTAGCCCGCCAGCGGCCTGCGGTTCCACGAACCGTGCAGGCCCACGAACATGCCTTCGCTGAAGCGCGCCGGCAAGCTGTTGCCGCCGGCGGCGGTCAGCCCGAGCGCTGCGGTGTGCGCCCCCACGGCATAGTCCGGCGCGATGGCCCTGGCCACCAGGTCCGGCGCCGGCGGCTTTACGCGTGCGTCCACATGCTGGCCGTAGTAGCTGTAGGGCCAGCCATAGAAGCCGCCGTCGCGCACCGAGGTGATGTAGTCCGGCACCAGGTCGCTGCCGATCTCGTCGCGCTCGTTGACGGCGGTCCAGAGCATGCCGGTGACCGGCTCCCACGCCATGCCGTTGGGATTGCGCAGGCCGCTGGCAAAGATCCGGTGCGTGCCGGCCTTCGGGTCGACCTCCCAGATGGCGGCGCGGCCGACCTCCTTGTCCATGCCGTGCTCGCCCACGTTGCTGTTGGAGCCCACAGTCACGTACAGCTTGCTGCCGTCGCGGCTGGCGATCAGGCTCTTGGTCCAGTGATGGTTGAGCGGCCCGCCGGGCAGGTCCACCACCTTGCGCGGCGCGGCAGTGATCTGGGTCTGGCCCGGCTGGTACGGAAAGCGCAGCACCGCGTCGGTGGCGGTCACGTAGAAGTCGTTGCCGACCAGGGCCATGCCGAACGGCGAGTTCAGGTCCTTCAGGAACACCGAGCGCTGGTCGGCCACGCCGTCGCCGTTGGTGTCGCGTAGCAGCGTGATGCGGTTGGCGCTGGGCGTGCCGGCGCCGGCGCGCTTCATCACCTTCTTCATGATCCAGCCGCGGATGCCCTTGCCGTCGTCGGGCTTGGGCGGGGCGTTGCTCTCGGCCACCAGCACATCGCCGTTGGGCAGCACGTAGACCCAGCGCGGATGGTCCAGCTTGTCGGCGAAGGCCGTCACCGCCATGCCTGCGGCCGGCACCGGGCGCTGGCCCGCGGCCCAGCCGATGGCCGGCGCGATCTTGACGGTGGGGATCGCGGTCTGGTTGGGTGGCGGCAGCTGCGGCGTGGGGCCAAAGCCCGCTTCGGAAGGCAGCTTGGCCGTTTCACCGCAGGCGGCGAGCGCAGCGGTGGCGCCCGCCAAAAGAACGGCACGCAACAGGGAAAAAGTGGTGGGCATCGGCATGGTCCGGGCTCCTCAGGCAACGCGGGGCGGCGCGCCTGTCCCTGGACTATAGGATGCGGGCCGCCCGCCCCTCTGTAGGCGCCGCGGAAGCCACCGTGTAGGACGGTGCCCACGCCCTCGGCGCGCGCACGCCGCGGCCGCCTCAGCCGCGGTGCGGCGTATCGAGCCCCTTCACCACCGCCGGGCGCTTCACGAACGCGTCCAGCACGCGCCTGACATGCGGGAAGTCCTGGATGCCGACCAGTTCGCCCGCCTCATAGAAGCCAAGCAGGTTGCGCACCCACGGGAAGGTGGCGATGTCGGCAATGGTGTATGCGTCGCCCATGATCCAGTCGCGCCCTTCCAGCCGCTGGTTCAGCACATTCAGCAGGCGCCGGCTTTCGGCCACGTAGCGGTCGCGTGGGCGCTTGTCTTCGTACTCCTTGCCGGCGAACTTGTGGAAAAAGCCCACCTGCCCGAACATCGGCCCGATGCCGCCCATCTGGAACATCACCCACTGGATGGTTTCGTAGCGGCGCGCGGGGTCGGCCGGGATCAGCTGGCCCGACTTGTCGGCCAGGTAGAGCAGGATCGCGCCCGATTCGAACAGCGCCAGCGGCTTGCCGCCCGGGCCGTTGGGATCGAGGATGGCGGGAATCTTGTTGTTCGGGCTCAGCGACAGGAACTCCGGCGACATCTGGTCGTTGGCGTCAAAGCGCACCAGGTGCGGTTCATACGGCAGGCCGGTCTCCTCCAGCATGATCGACACCTTGACCCCGTTGGGCGTGGGCAGAGAATACAGCTGGATGCGGTCGGGATGCTGCGCCGGCCATTTGCGGGTGATGGGGAAAGCGGACAGATCGGGCACACGGGCTCCTGGTTCAGGCGCTTGCGCACTGCGCAAGAAGACGCCGGACAACGGAAAAGCCCGATCATAAACCGCCCGTGCCATGCATGCAGCGCAGCGCCTCAGGCGGTCTCGGCCGGCTGCACCGCGCGATGCAGGGCCGCGCGCAAGGCCTCGCCCTGGATCGGCTTGTGCAACACCGAGAAGCCGCTGTCATGCAGCGCCTGCAGCCGGTCTGGCGCGGTGTCGCCGGTGACGATCAGCGCCGGCACCGCGCGGCCCAGGCTGGCGCGCAGCATGCCGACCGCGGCGATGCCGGTCAGGCCTTCGGCCAGCCGGTAATCGGCAAGGATCAGGTGGACCGGGGCGGGTCCGTCCTGGCTGGCAGCGCGGTACGCAGCGCGCACGGCGGCAACGGTGCGCCCGCCGTAGACCACATGGCCCCAGAGTGTCAGCAGTTCGGTGAGCGCGCCCAGCACCTGCGCATCGTCGTCGACCAGCATCACGCACAGCGGCTCGCCAGCGGCCGCGGGAATGGCGGGGGTGGCTGGATGCACCTGCGCCGCGGCGGCAGCCAGCGGCACGCGCACCGAGAACACGCAGCCGCGCCCCGGTGCGGAACGCAGGCCCACCTGATGGCCAAGCAGCGCCGCCAGGCGCCGCACGATCGCCAGGCCCAGGCCCAGTCCCTTTGCGCCCGCCTGGTCGTCGCCTGCCGTGGCAAGGCCCGGCACCTGCGCATATTCATCGAACACGCGTGCCTGCTGGGCCGCGGCGATGCCAGGGCCGGTGTCGATCACCTGGATCTCCATGGCATTGCCGCGGCGCCGCGCGCCCACCAGGATGCTGGCACGCGGCGCATGCCGCAGCGCATTGGCCACCAGGTTGTCGAGGATGCGCTTGAGCAGGTCCGGATCCTGTCGATCCACGCGCGCGCCGGCACCACCCGCAGCACGCTGCCGCGCTGGCACGCCTGCTCGGCGTACTCGTCGCGCAGCTCGGCTAGCAGCCGCGCCAGCTGCAATGGCTGGCTGCGCACCGGCATCACGCCGGCATCCAGGCGCGAGGCGTCAAGCAGGCCGTCGAGCAGGTTGTCCATGCGCGCCAGCGTGGCTTGCAGCCGGTGGCCGATGGCATGCGCCTGGCTGCCGGCCACGTCGCCACGCTCGCCCAGCGTCAGCAGCGATGCCGCCTGCAGGCCGATGGCATACACGGGCTGGCGCAGGTCGTGCCCGGCCGCCGCCAGGAAGCGCGTCTTGGCCCGGTCCGCGGCGGTGGCGCGGTCGCGCTCGCGCTCAAGCTCGCCGATCAGCGCGACGTTCTCGAAGCGCAGCGTCACGCCGTCGCGCAGCGCGCGATAGGTGACCTGGCTGTAGTAGATGTTGACGCACAGCAGGCACGCGGCAAAGCCCGCGTAGACGCCATACACCGGCCCCTGCTGCACCAGGCAATAGATGGTGAACGGCAGCAGCATGGCCGCGACTGAACCGCGGTAGGTGGCCGGATGCGCCGACAGCGACGGGATCGCGCCACTGGACATGCCGGCCAGCACGATGCAGCAGAACGCCACCAGCTGCGGCTCGGGCGGCAGCAGGATGGCAGAGCCCACGGCGCCCCACAGCAGGCTGGACAGCCAGGACAGCACCATGAAGCGGCGCGCCCACGCCTGCGGCGGCGTGCTGCCGTCACGCCGGAAGTAGCGCCATGACAGGCCGATGCGCAGCGTGGTCAGCAGGTACACCGCGGCCATCCAGCCGGCCAGCATGGACAGCGGCACGCTGGGACGCAGCACGTAGATCACCGGCAGCGCAATGACGAAGTTGGCAAACAGGACCGCGTTGGACTGGCGGTAAAGCAGATCCACCATCGCCGCCGGGACATCGCCGGGCTGCCAGGCCGGCGGCAATCCGGTGCCTGTGGCCGTCATGATGCGAGCGCCCGTTGCGGGCGGCAGGGAGCGGTACGGCAACAGGACAACGGAAGCTTGCGCATGCTAGGTAGGCCGTGGGGCAGGTTGGGCGTGCAACGCTATAATCCAGCCGGCCGCCGGTTCATTGGGGCATTCAGCAGGCCACCTGCAGCTGCCGGACTGACGGGCTGCCGTTTTATACCACCTTCCCTTTCCCATTCGCCACCGATGCACCTGCCGCGATGAGCCGCTTTCCCGTCCCGACCCGCGTGGCCCTTGCCGATGACCATGCCATCGTGCTGGAGGGCCTCAAGCAGGTGCTGTCCGGCATCGGCAACCTGGTCGTGGCGGGCGAAGCGGCCGACGGCACGCAGTTGCTCGCGTTGCTGGCGCGCGAACCGGTCGACCTGCTGGTCATGGACCTAGGCATGCCAGGCGTGGACAGCCTGGCGTTCGTGCAGCGCCTGCGCGCGCGGCACCCCGCGCTGCGCATCCTGGTGCTGACCGGCAACGCGGGGGCGGGCATGGCCCATGCCGCGGTCGAAGCGGGCGCCAATGGCTACCTGGTCAAGAGCGGCGATATCCGCGAACTGGTGCCCGCGCTCATGGCCCTGCGCGACGGCAGCAACTACATGGCCGCGCGCGCTCCCGCACCCGCCACCGCGGCACCGGACGGCATCGCCACGCTCACCCGGCGCGAACAGCAGATCCTGATGCTGATCGCGCGCGGCGCCACCGCCGGCGACATTGCCGCGCAACTCGACATCAGCCCGCTGACTGCGCGCAAGCATCGCGAGAACCTGATGCGCAAGCTTGATCTGCACAATACCGCGGAGGTGGTGGCTTACGCCGCGCGTCAGGGGATTCCGCTGGGTGCTCCAAAGCCGCCCGAAGTAGCCTAAGCAAGGTGTTCTCCCTCTCCCCT
>NZ_JFJW01000236.1:0-8434 GCF_000611125.1 Cupriavidus sp. SK-4 | reverse complement strand
CACGCCGTCCGCAGCGCCGGCTTTGCAGGGCTGGCGCCGTGCGGTAAAGGCTCGTACGGCGTAGCTGGCACAGTGGCAACAGTCAGGTATTCAGCGCAAAAGTAAAGCGCTGGAGTTCATCCGCCAGTGTCGCGCCTGCCATCCACCCCGGAAAATGCCCGCCAACTGGATGCTCGTTGCGATAGACCAGCCGGTGAGCCCGTTCGATCCAGCGACTGGGTGGAGGCGGGAAGAAGCCGCCGCCGAAGCCGGAGTACCCGGTAGGGACCATGCAGCGTTCGCCGCCAGCCAGCGCTTGCGGCTCGTGGCGGTCGGCCCAGTAGATCCAAGCGGCGGAGCCCAGGCTGCCGGTTAACCAGTAGCTGGATGCCAGGGTCAGGATTGCCGACTGGAGTCGCTCGGGATCCTGCTGCGCGGCCGGGCCGGACCACTGGTGCAGCTTTTCGGCGATCCATGCCAGCACGAATGCGGGCGAGTCGGCCAGCCCCACCGACAGCGTGGATGGCCGGCTGGCCTGTAGTTCGCGGTAACCTCCATCCACCGCAAGCCGCTTCTGGGTGTTGCGAATCCAGGAGCGCTCGGCGTCGTCAAGCGGGTCAGACGCGTCGATATCCGGCTTCAGTCCCATCATCGTCAAGTGCAGGCCCGCAACCCGCTCCGGTGCGTCGACCGCCAGCCAGCTGGAGACCACGGCGCCCCAGTCACCGCCGTGAGCAATCACTGGGCCGAGTTCAAGCCCTTCGTCAATCAGCAGCCGCCACAGGCGAGCGATATCCCGGGCATGCATTGGCCTGGACGGCGCCGACGACCAGCCGAACCCGGGCAGCGAGGGGGCCACCAGCGTAGGGATTCCCCCGCTGCCGGCATGGCGCTCCCGCGCCCGCAACTGCTCGATGACCGGAATGTACTCGACTGACAGGCTTGGCCAGCCATGCGTCATGAGAATGGGCCGAGCATGACCGGTTCCGCCGGCAACGAAAGCATGTACGTGCAGCGTGCCGAATCCTTCCGTCTCCACTTCGAAGAACACGGAAGGCACAGCGTTCAGCGCCTTTTCCAGCAGGGCGAAGCCGTCCCCGGCCTCCCACCGGGCACACAGGGCGCGCAGCCATTCCTGGTCCACGCCGAAGGACCACCCCGCGCCTGGGCTGGCCACCGGCCAGCCGGTGACGCGCAAGCGCGCCCGCAACGCCTCCAGGCGCGCTGCCGGCACCGTGAGCGCAGAGGAATACCGTCTGATGATTCTCACATCTCTCTCCCTGTCTCGGCATGCAGCCGCAGCAGCTGCTTGCCGGTGTTGCGGCCCTCGAACACGCGTGTGATCGCCTGCAGTGCATGCTCGATCCCGTCGACGATATCGACACGCTGGCGCAGCGCTCCGGAACGATGCCAGTCCCAGAGCCGCTGCTCCGCCGTGGCAAACTGAGACTCATAGTCGAAATAGACGAATCCGCGCATGGTGGCGCGCTGCCCGATCAGCGCAAGGTAGTTGGCTGGTCCAACCGGCTTGCGTGCGTTGTATTGCGAAATGCCACCGCAAAGCACGATGCGTGCACCGGTATTGATGCGCTTCAGCGCCGCATCGAGCACCGGGCCACCGACGTTGTCGAAGTAGATATCGATGCCCTGCCCGCACAGGGCCTTCAGCCGCTGGTCGACATCGCCGCCGGTGTAGTCAACCACCTCATGAGCGCCGTCGCCGAGCACCGCTTCGCGGCGCCCGGAACTCGCCACTCCAATCACGTGGCATCCGGCCAGACGCCCCAACTGCACGACAGCGGAGCCCACCGAGCCCGCCGCTGCCGACACCACAAGCGTATCTCCGGGGGCCGGACGGCCAAGGTCGAACAAACCGAAGTACGCGGTAATTCCCGCCAGGCCGCAAGTGCCGAGCGCAACCTCATCCGGGATATCGTCTGGAATGCGGCGCACGCCGACACCTTCCGTAAGCCCGTCCGACAGCGCATGCTCGCGCAAGCCGAACAGGCCGGTAACCCGGGTGCCTTCCGGAAAATCCGCGTGGCGAGATGCGATTACCACGCCGGCCGCGATCGCCCGCATCGGCTGGCCGAGCGCGACCGGCGGGATGTAGGAGCGCAGTGGGCTCATCCATCCTCGCATGGCAGGATCAATCGACACGGTGGTCACGCGAACCAGGAACTGCCCCCGGCCCGGCGTGTCGATCTGGCTGTCTTGAAGCACAAGATCCGCGGATGAGACCGCTCCTTCTGGCCGGCGCTCCAGGCGCCACTCTCGATTTCGCATCATGGTCACCGATGAAGGAAGACAGGTTTGCGCCGGTCGGCGAAAGCGCGCATGGCTTCCTTTTGGTCATCCAGCGCAAAGGTTGCGTGGAGAAGGCGACGCTCGAAGCGAAGGCCGCCACTGAGGCCCGTATCGAAGGCGGTGTTGACGCTTTCCTTGATCATCTCGACAATGGGTAGCGAGTATCCGGCGATGCGCGCCGCCATTTCCAGGGCTGTCCGGATATGGTCGCCGGCCGGAACCAGGATCGAGACGATGCCGATGCGCTCCGCCTCATCCGCGCCAAGCAGCCGCCCTGTCAGGCAGAGCTCCATCGCTTTCGCCTTGCCAATGGAGCGGGCCAGTCGCTGAGTGCCGCCGCCGCCGGGGATGGTCCCAACCGAAACTTCCGGCTGCCCGAAGCGGGCGCTAGCGTCGGCCACCACAATATCGCTCATCAGCGCAAACTCACAGCCGCCACCGATGGCGTAGCCGGCAACCGCCGCGATGACGGGCTTGCGGCAATAGGACAGCACTTCCCAATCACGGCTGACGAAGTTCCGCACATAGGCTTCGGCGAACGTCTTCTCGGTCATCTCCTTGATATCGGCGCCCACGCTGAAGCAGGATTCGCCGCCCGTAACGACGATCGCACCGATTTCCGGGTCTTCGTCGAGGGCGCTCACAATGCGGCTAAGCTCGAGAACCAACGCTTCGTTCAGCGCGTTCTTTGCTTCGGGCCGGTTTAACGTGACCAGCCCGACGCGTCCGATTCGCTCAGACAATACCAATGACATCTTTGCTCCTCCTGGGTTTCCTTGTCTTACTCGGCGGCAAGCCGTGAATCGAGTTCCTGATCGTCCATCGCGTAACCCATGCGCTGGTCATAGTCCGGCTGAACGTCGTCGACCCACTCGAGGCCGGCCTCCAGAATGCGTTTCCTGACGAGCTCAAGGTACTGTGCCTGGCACGCCTCAGGCCGCAGGATCTTCAGGCCCATGTCGTAGTAGCGCTCGAAGTTGGCAGACTGCGTTTCCCCCGCCAGGGAAGGACGGCCGTACATACCCATCCCCATCGCCAGGAACTTCGGAACACGCCGTTGCAGCCGCTCCCACGCTTGCGAGCCGCCGAATTCGATCGCGCGCTTGACGGCCCACAGGCCAAAGCCCATGTGCCCCACCTCCTCACGCGCGATCCGTTCCGAGGCACGGGCCCATGGGAGGTAAGAGCATTTGGTGTACTGCCCCAGGAAGATCACCGCGCCGGGCGTCGCGACGCACGACATCATCGCCACGTCTTCCCAGCACTGGAACTGGTCGCGCCAGTAAGACCGGCGAAATCCGTTAATCACGTTGACCCGCGCCGGGTCGGGGTTCTCCGGATGGTCGCGCAGTTCCGCAAGCCTGGGCTTTACGTCGATACCGAGGTCTTCCAGCACGGTCCACAAATAGAAGGCATGACCGTATTCCTCCATGGTCTTCTTGGCGAGCCGATAGGCCTCCTCCGGCCGCGGCGCGAAGCAGAGGTTCTCGCCGACCCGTTGGGCGCCGGCATACTCGGAATCCGCCTGGAAGCTGAGCAAATGGACCAAGGCTTTCCTGTAGTCAGAAGGAAGGGTATCTCCCTTGTCGTAGTACTTCATCTTGTTCTCCTGTTGAAAAAAGGGGGGCAGATCGCAGATCTACTGCGCGTTGCCTGTCGGATTGGCAGACTGGGTTCGGGCCGGGGGGAGAGCGGATTGGTGCCAGGCTCGGACACTCTGGCGTCAAGCCGAAGACGCCAGAATCGCGGAGCACATGCCACCTGCCGCGTTACAGCTGGTCAGCCACACGTACCCAGCGACCGCCATGCACCTGCTGCAGGATCAGTTGGCGGGTACCGGTGTGCTTGCCTTGACCGAAGCCGAGGAGCGGGCCGCCGAACGGATCGCGATACGCCTGGATGGATTCCATGGCAGCGATAAGCTTGTCCACGGTGAGATCCCGGCCGGCCTTCTCCAGCGCCTGCACCAGCAGATCCGCACCGATGTAGCTCATCTGCGAGGCAATGTTCGGCCGGCTCTTGAAGCGGGCGATGTACTGTGCGGCCCAGTCGCGGGTTGCCACGAGCGGCGCGTCCGGATAGGCTGGGTCAAACGCCGACATCGCGTAGAGGCCTTCGGTCGCTCCGTTCGGAGCCTCGGAGACATTGAGATCGAAGGAAGTCAGCGCCCCGAGGAAATCGACGTCCCATCCCATCCGCCGCGCCGCCGCGTAGGGCAGGATCGTATCCCGGATCACCGTGCCAAGAACCACAAGATCGCAGCCAGCGCCTTTCAGTTTCGCTATCGCGGCATTGAAGTCGGTCTCGGTTGGCGCATGCGCGGTAATAGCTTTCGGTGCGCTACCGAGACCCTTAAGGGTGTCCCGTACCGCATCGGCAATTTCGCGGCCATAGTCGGTGTCCTGGTACATCAGGCAGATCGCCTTTCTGCCCCGGCTTCGCGCGAAGTAGCGCACCCCCGCCTGGATCTGCGCGTAATAAGTTGGATAGGTCTGGAAGACCAATCGCTGCGGCGGCTCCAGGATCGAGCGCGCGAACGAGAACGGAAACAAGTTCGGCACGCCTGCCTGCAACTGCTGGGGCATCGCGGCATTGATCATCGGTGTTCCTACAGCGCCGATGATCGCGAAGACCTGATCCCGCTGAATCAGCTTGGCGACGGCCTGCACCGCGCGCGGCACCTGGTAGCCGTGGTCTTCGACCACCAGGCGAAGGCGGCGCCCGTGGATACCGCCTCTCGCATTGACCTCATCGAAGCGCAGACGCATGGCATTCGCGCTGGCGCTTCCCCAGGATGCACCGATGCCGCTGAGATCACTGTAGCTGCCCAGCACGATCTCCTTGTCCGATACACCTCTTACCTGCGCCATTCCGACGCATGGGAGCAATGCGCAGAGCGCGAGCCACCGTACAACGAGGCCTCTTGGGTTCATCTGTCTCCTCCTATCGATGTGCTCGATTTTGTAATACAAAACTAAGATACACGGTAGATGATTTTGTATTACATTGCAAGGACTCAGTGAACCACGAAATCTCACTTCTGGCGGGCACCCACGTCCTCGCAGGCACCTGGTCCTGCATTGCGGGCTGGACAGCGCTGAGGCTGGCCCGCCGAGTCAACCTAGGAAGGGAAGAATGAAGAACGGAATGACACCCTATGCAACCCCGCTTGAAGCGCTCGAATTTGCCGTTGCCGCCGCGGCGGACGGCAGTCCACGACTGGCAGTAAAGGAAGACCTGGATTGGGAGACGTTCCAGGGCATCCTTGCGGCAAACGCCCGCCTGACTGAAGAAATCTTGCTGCCGTTGAGCCGCCATGCGGACACCACGCATCCGGTGCTGCACCCCGATGGCGAGGTCACCACCTCCGAATCGGCGCGTAGCGCGTACAAGCAATTCATCGACGGTGGCTGGCCGGGCGTCCCCCTGCCCGTTGAGCTTGGCGGGTTGGGACTTACGCGCCTGGCGTGGGCGCCTCTTGCCGAAATGTGGAATGCAGCCAATCCCGCCTTCGCGCTGTGCCCGGTGGGCAACGTCGGCGCGGTCGACGCGCTGCTCGCCTCCGCGGAGGCCAGCATCATCGAACGGTATGCGCCGAAGATGGTGGCGGGAACATGGCCGGGCACCATGAACATCACCGAGCCTCAAGCGGGCTCGGATCTATCGCTGATCCGCGCGAGGGCCATCCCGGACGCCGGCCGGGGTCCCGGGCATTACAAGATTTTTGGGCAGAAGATCTTCATCACCTTTGGCGAGCACGACCTCGCCGAGAACATCGTCCACCTGGTGCTTGCCCGTTTGCCGGATGCGCCTGCAGGTGTAAAAGGCCTGTCCTTGTTCCTCGTGCCGAAGTTCCTGGTCGGCAGCGGCGGGGAGATCGGCGAGCGAAACGATGTCAAATGCGTAGCGCTGGAGAACAAGCTCGGCATTCACGGTAGCCCTACAGCAGTGATGGTCTACGGCGAGATGGGCGGGGCCCACGGCCTGTTGATCGGCGAAGAGAATCAGGGCCTCAATGCGATGTTCGTGATGATGAATCTGGCGCGCTTCAGTCTCGGCCTGCAGGGAACGGGCATAGCCGAACGTGCCTGCCAGGCGGCGTTTTCCTACGCTGCCACCCGCATCCAGGGGCGCCATACAGCATCCGGCGGGAAAGCGGTCGCGATCATCCGTCATCCGGGAGTCAGGCGCTCGCTGCTGAATCTGAAGGCCAATACCCATGCCGCACGCAATCTGACCTACTACAGCGCGTCGCTGATTGATGTGCTCGGCTCCTCCGCGTCAGCCGCTGAACGGCAGGAGGCGCAGCGCTTGCTCAGTTTCCTGACCCCCATCGTAAAGGGCTGGGTTTCGGAAATGGCGGTCAATTCAACCAATGCCGCGCTGCAGATCTTCGGCGGGGCCGGATACATCGAGGAGACAGGCGTAGCGCAGCTCGTACGCGATGCACGCATCACCACCATCTACGAGGGGACCACCACCATACAGGCGAACGACCTGGTGCACCGCAAGGTGATAGGAGACAAGGGAGCGGTATTCGCACTGATGGCCAAAAAGGTAAGGGATACCGCCTTGCGGCTGCAAGCTTCGCCAGCGCCGCGCCTGTGCCGTGCCGGCGCCCAGCTTGCCGTGGCGCTCTCGCAGGTTGCCGCGGCCACGGACTGGATCGTCAGCCAGGGCGAGGATCGGATCGAGAGCGTGCTCGCGGTGGCCGAAACCTATCTTGAGGCCTGCGGCAGGCTCTTTGGCGGCTGGCGCCTGCTTCATGCCGCGTCCCTCGCCCAAGGCGGCGCTGCGTTTCGGTGCTCGCCCTCGCTGACCGACGAGCTGGAAGCCTGCTCTTCCTACTTTGCCGACTGGCAGCTGAGTCAGGTCGATGGCCTGAGCTCGGCAGTCATGCAGGCCGGCGCCAGCGTGAAAGATGCGGGCTTCCTCTTCGAGGAAGCCGTCCACAGACTCGACCCTGCAGCATGAAGCCGACCGCGGCAGACCGCCAGCCTCAACGTCGTTGATACCGATCCTCCCCAAGGAAACGAAGCACATGGCCCTTCCCTCTATCTTGCAGAATCTGGCGTTGCCCGTTATGGCTTCGCCCATGTTCATCGTCAGCTATCCGGAGCTGGTCCTCGCGCAATGCAAGGCTGGCATCGTCGGCGCTTTTCCGACCCTCAATGCACGCCACCCGGAGTTGCTCGACGAGTGGCTCACCCGCATCGCCGAGGAACTGAGCGCCTTCAGGGCGGCGAACCCTGGACAGCCTGTCGGGCCGCTGGCGGTCAACCAGATCGTGCACCAGTCGAATACCAGGCTGGAGCGTGACGTGCGTGTCTGCATAGACCACAAGGTGCCGATCTTCATCACCAGCTTGCAGGCACCGGTAAAGGAGATCCTTGACGCGGTGCACAGCTACGGGGGCATCGTCCTGCACGATGTCATCAGCGTGCGCCATGCGCGCAAGGCGCTGGAAGCCGGAGTGGATGGCCTCATCGTGGTGGCTGCCGGCGCCGGCGGCCATGCGGGGACCCTGTCCCCCTTCGCGCTGGTCGGCGAGGTCCGAAAATTCTTCGACGGTCCGCTAGTGCTGTCGGGTGCGATTGCCAACGGTGAGGCCATCCTCGCCGCGCGCGCAATGGGTGCCGATCTCGCGTACATTGGCACGCGCTTCATTGCCTCGCAGGAGAGCAACGCCGCCGAGGGCTACAAGCAGGCCATCGTACAGGCCAGTGCTGCCGATATCGTCTACACCAACCTGTTCTCCGGCGTACACGGCAACTATATGCGGCAGAGCATTCTGAACGCAGGGCTGGACCCGGACAACCTGCCGCTATCCGACAAGAGCAAGATGGATCTCTCCGGCGGCGCGAGCAAGGTCAAGGCATGGAAGGATATCTGGGGGGCTGGACAGGGCGTTGGGTTGATGGATGACATTCAGCCGGCAGCCCAGATTGTTGCGCAACTGCGGGCCGAGTATCATGCCGCGCGCCACCGGCTGCTGGCGCAAGACGCTTGACAAGCCTTCGGCACCTTACCGCATCGACGACAGTGCGGCCCGCACATGGGCCGCACTCGTGGCGCCATATTGCGCTATGCCGTACGAGCCTTTACCGCACGGCGCCGGCCCTGCAAAGCCGGCGCTGCGGACGGCGTG
>NZ_JFJW01000235.1:0-6157 GCF_000611125.1 Cupriavidus sp. SK-4 | reverse complement strand
GGTCACCAACGACTCATACGCCCAATCATTGCTTAAAGAGTCGAAACGGGCGCAAAGCGACAGGTATAAATCTGTCCTGGTCGATGCCATATCGTGCGGGACATCACACGGATTACAGATGCCGACCCACAATCCCTGCGGCGGCGGAGAAAGAGGCAGCGCAATAACGGCGGTACTCACCCAGTGACGGAGACGGCCGACGTCTGCTTGGTAGTCGTGAGCCCTAAAAATGGTCCAATCTTGATGCGGCGTCTGACGTTCACATTCGTCAATGACCGCAAGCATTCGCGGCGTGATAGGACCATCTGCACTCGCACTCTCGACAATGACCTGATATAGACGCTCGAAATCGTAGTTCACACGGCATCCAGTAGACATGAAAGCCAAGGATTTTAATCAATTGCTCACCGTCCGCTTTAGGGTCGAGAAGCGACGCCCGGCTCGCGGCAAACAGAGGTCACTTTCCAGCCAGCAGCAGACGATCGAACGCCTGCCGGCCGGCCCTCGACTCAGTTCACCGATGGCAATTCCGCCCCAAGCAGATCGGTCCCGTATGAATTGTCAATTGCGCAGAGCCAATTGCCCTCTGGTCCCTTCCTGAAAACATAGGTCGCACGCCTGGTCGTGGCAACTGCAGTACCCTTTGCATCGAGCGAATTGAGCACCGTCTCCATAATCACAAGCGCCGTCTCACCGTTCTCCAGTACGACCGTCTCGCCCTGACTGACATTCATGCTGTGATTGAAGTGCTCGGCGATCGCTACGAATGCACGCCGAATTTGCTCCTTGCCCATTGCCACCATGCCCGGCTTGACAACAAGCATCGCGTCGTCGGCATAGATTGCCATTAACGTATCAAAATCCTCGGCAGTGATCGCAGCATCGGCGGCCTTGATGATCCGGGTGAGCTCGTGCGCTGACATCGTTGGGTTCCTTTGTAATGGGAGCCACTGAAGCGGGCAACAAAAAACCCGCCGTGGCGGGTTTTGCACTCTGGCCAGACGCGCGCTACCCACCGAAAGATCGGATGGCGCGAATAATCAGCAGTGCGGGAGCGTATGCGTATGACATGCCACGTATTCTGCCACGGATGCCGATTGCCAGGCGCCACAGGCGATCGCCAGCAGAACTTCAAGCCCTGCCAAGTAGTGCTGCCGCTGATTGCGAATCATTATTGGGTGCACTATGCTGATTGCTCCCACGATACGGAGACGTCTCATGCTTAGAATTGGCGCGCTGATGGCAATGATCCTGGTGTCCGGTTCCGCGCTGGCCAGCGCGAAATGTCCCGCGCACCCCAAGAGCGAATGGATGAAGGAGAGCGATGCCCGCGCCAAGATTGAAGCGCAGGGCTACAACATCAAGAAGTTCAAGGTCGACGGAAATTGCTACGAGATCTACGGCACGACCAAGGAAGGAAAGAAGGCGGAGATCTACTTCGATACCAAGACGCTGGACATCGTCAAGTCGGAAATCGAGAAGTAACACCGCACCCCCTGCCGCTGCGCCATGAAGCCTTCGCGCCAGTCTGTCCGGGTCTGGGATCCCATCGTCCGTATCACGCACTGGGGCGTGGCGGCACTGGTGCTCTGGGACCTGTACGAGGATTCCGGCGGGCCGCTGCACCGCAACCTTGGCTACGCGGCCGCGTGCCTGGTGTTGGTCCGCGTGGCATGGGGCATGGTGGGCAGCGGCGCCGGGAATATCCGCGAATGGGTTCCCGGCCGCAGCGGCGTGGTTGCCTATGTCGGGGCCGCCGTTGCCGGGCGACCGCCCCGCTACCTTGGCCACAATCCGCTTGGCGCGCTGATGATGCTGGTGTTGTGGATCCTCATCCTTTCACTTGCCGCCACCGGCTGGATGTCGAGACTGGATATGTTCTGGGGCGAAGACTGGCCCAAGGACCTCCATGGCGTCCTCGCCGACGTGCTGTTGGCGCTGGTGAGCGTGCATGTTGTCGCCGCAATTCTGATGAGTCGGTTGCACAAGGAGAACCTGATCCTGTCCATGGTGACCGGAAAGAAACCGGCGGCGCCGGATCAACGCAGGCCATCTGCCGAAGACGGCGAATCGGCCAGCGCATCGGACCCGCCTGCTATCCCGGATCCCCGTGCTGTCTCACCGGGCCGCCGCCCGTAGCGCCGCCACCGGGTGCACGGCGGCTACCGCCGCGCTGGACGGCCAGTATTTGTGGCGTGTCTCCGATGTGCCCGATCGAGCCACAACCACCACTAACGGGCACCGGCCCGCTGTGTCGTCCATCGGCGATAGCGCCGCGTCTGGCACGAGGTGGACAGCTGCTGCAACAACAGCGCCCTGAGGGGCGAGATGCGTGGATCCGTGACACGTCCCTCGCTGAGCCGTTTGAGCTGGAACTTGACGACGGCCATATTGGCCAGGGAACCCAGCGTCTTGTTCTTCCAGGTGATCGACCGCAGCGCGGGCGCATTGTTCTTGCCTGCATGCCAGTTGCGCGGCAGGTTCGGGTCGATTGACAGCGCGGTGGCGATGCCCGCCATGGCGATGCCACTGTCGATCACCTCTTCGGCCACGGCCCGGCGGCGGATGCCGCCGGTGACCATCAAGGGCATGCGCGCGACGGACGCGATGTCGCGCGCAAACTCCAGGAAGTAGGCTTCCCGGGCGAGCGTGCGGCCATCACGGGCTTGCCCCTGCATTGCCGGCGCCTCATAGCTTCCCCCCGACAGCTCGATCAGGTCGACATTGAGCGGATTGAGCATCTCGACCACGCGCTTCGCGTCATCGGCGCTGAAGCCGCCGCGCTGGAAGTCGGCCGAATTCAGCTTGACCGATACCGCGAATCGGGGCGACACCGCGCTTCGTACGGACCGGACGATGTCGAGCAGCAGGCGCGCACGGTTCTCGATACTGCCGCCCCATTGGTCCTGCCGCTTGTTGGTGAGCGGTGACAGGAACTGGCTCAACAGGTAGCCATGGGCCGCGTGAATCTGCACCCCGGTAAAGCCGCTTCGTTCCGCCAGTTGGGCGGATCGTGTGAAGCGCTGCTGCACGTCGGCGATGTCCTGCTCGGTCATTTCCCTGGGCACGGGAAACTGCTTGGACAGCGCCCCCAGGTCAATCGGAACGGCCGACGGCGCCAGCGTGGTCTGGCCGAGTGCCGCAGGCATCTGGCGCCCGGGGTGGTTGATCTGCATCCAGGCATGGGCACCGCCGGCCCGTGCGGTGCGGGCCCAACGCCGGAAGCGGTCCAGGTGGGTGTCGTCTTCCAGGACCACACCGTTCGGCCCGGTCATGGCACGGTGATCCACCATGACGTTGCCGGTCAGGATCAGGCCTGCCATGCCGTTGGCCCAGGCGTCGTACAGGCGCAGCAGCGCATCCGATGGGGCGTGGTCCGCATCCGCCATATTCTCTTCCATGGCAGCTTTGGCGAGACGGTTGGGAATCACAGCGCCGTTGGGCAGGGCAAGGGGTGTGAACAGCTTCATGGGAGGGTTCCTGATTTGACCAGGGCCCGACTTTAAGCTTAAAGTCAACTTTAAGGTCAAGCCCCCCTGGAGAATACGGATGAAAATCGGAGAACTGGCTCGGTTGAGTGGCGTTGCCGCCTCACGCATCCGGTTTTATGAGGCGAGCGGCCTGCTCGAGCCCGCGCAGCGGCAAGCCAACGGCTATCGCGAATACGCACCGGAAACGTTGACCAGGCTGGAGATCATCATGTGTGCGCAAGGCTCGGGCTTCTCCCTGGAAGAGATTCGAGCCATCCTGCCACCAGACCTGGACAAGTGGCCGCATGACCAACTCCTCCAGGCCCTGCGGCGCAAGGTCGATGAGATCGAGCTGCTGGAGCAGCGTCTGGCGCAGAGCAAGCACCGCCTCGTCGCACTGATCGGCGAGATCAACAGCAACAGGGAAGGTGAAGATTGCGAGGGCAAGGCCAGGCGGGTCCTGGAGCGATTGAATCAGGATGGCAACAGCGCCCCGGCGGGTCCCCCTGGTCGTAGGACGAGGACGTCAAGAAAAGGAATTCCTCTGTAACGAGGCGTCAGCTTCGCCTATGCTGTCCAATGCGGCAGATGCAAAATCCGCACAGGTCCGACGGATCTGAAAACAAGAAGGGGGAAGTCCCCGGAACGGAGAGCGCCATCAGGATTGCGCTTTCCGTGCGCTTGCTTGGCCGAGTCACGGGGTGGTGACCCATCGCACACGAGGCATATTGCCAGTTCGTGGGCGGGATACTCCGTTGACGACAACATGACAGACGCCTTCCTGTTCAGTAAGCCGTTCACGTTTCTCGCCTGCGCCGGCATGTCGGAAGTCAGGGAAGGGGTTGATGTACTGGAAGCCCTCCCCGGCCACTTGTTCTGGCTAGAGAACGAGGACTACATCCGCCGGGTCTTCGTGCCCGATTTCCTGGAACAGAGCCGCGCCGCCCTTGAGGCGGTGATGCCGGACGGGCCAGCGCTGATCGATGCCATGGCCGACGAGATCCGGCACAGCCCCCGCCTGCTGCCGGATCTGCAGCGCCTCTCTCCGGAGGTGGCCGCTGCCGCCCACTCGTACTGCTATTGGCGCTACAGCGCAGACGTGGTCGGGCGCGCGCAGGGGATTCCGCGCAGCGCCATCGAGCGCCAGTTCGACCGCGCAGCGCGGCCTCGGGACGGCGCGCACAAGCTGCAATGGATCTGCCCGTGCTGCGACGGACTGGCGCACTATCAGGTCGACGGGCTGCTGGCCTCGCAGCGGCCGGCACGGCAAGGCGGCTTTTCACTCGAATGCGCACACTGCGGACACCAGGAACGGCTGTACGCCGGCTTCCTGCATGCGGGCCGCCTGGAATGCCGCTGCGCGCATTGCACGGGATTTATCAAGACGCTGGCCGGCCAGCTGGCCAGGCCCGCGCGCAGGCTGTGCGCGGCGCTGGAGGACTATGCATGGATGCATGCCGTGGATACCGCGGCAGAAATCCGCGAACTCTGGGAAACGTCATTGCAGATGCTGGCAAGCGGTGCCAGGCCGTCCGACAACGCGATGGCCTTCGCCCTGGCCATCCAGTCAGGCGAGGCGCGCACCATCCCGGAGATCCTCAGCCAGATCGACCCGACCCTCGAAGGCCGGTTCGACAAGAATCCACGGGCCTGGGTACTTCTGTGCGAGCTGCTGCGCGAAGGCGTGCTGGACGCCGACTGCGCGATCTATGACCAGGACGGCCGCCAGCACGTGGCGCTTGAGCTTGCCCTGCTTGAAGACGACCAGGCAACCGACAGCGCCACTGCGCAGGACAGCCTGGCTACCTTGCTGAAGGGCTACCAGCCACCGGAGCGCGATGCCTTCATCAACTGGCTGAAGGCGCTGAAGCGCTTGCGGCTTTGCACCGCCAGGTTCAATGCCGCCGTGGACGTCGCCTGGAAGCCCAACGTGGACCATTGCCGCATCCTGACCGCGCGATGGTCCGACGGCCAGGCAGCGCCCGCCGCGCAGGCCAGCGCCGCATGGCTGCCCCCCGCGCCGCGCCCGCGCCGCCCGGAGCGGCCGGTGTATCTGGACGCAGAGCTGGAGGCGGTGCAGTTGCTGAAGGCGCTGGGCTATATCGTCCTGAGCCCCGAGGAGATTCGCTCGCAACGAGATCCCATCGAGGATATGTCGTGAACCGGCAAACCCAGTCAAGCAGCGCACTTGACGGATGCGCCACGACATTATTGAGTTTTCCCTGATTCGCGGCAGCAAAAAAACAACCACATTCAATGTAACGTCCTGCCGTGCGCGACAGGTGGGGTGTGGCGGGTCGAAACTTCTAACTGCGGCTTATCACAATACTAAATACGCTTCGCTCCTGCTTTCTGTTTTAATGGTTCACAGTCGAAGATTTTGGCGGTGCACTGTTTAATAACACCGCGGACATCGATTAACCCAACCGGCAAGTACCATCGACATGCTGCTCGAGCCATTACATGGAAGCATTGGCACCTTGTGCATGGAATTGCTGCTAGTCAGTCCGTTGCTTGCTGCCGAGCAGGCTGACAAAAATCAGATCCCACCCCGGGGCGCATACACGGCAATTCAGTGCAGCGAAGCCTCTCAGTGCCCGCTGTTCGACGAGGTCTACGCTATCCCCTTATACGGAAGTAGGACCGTCTCGGCAGACGGGCATGGAGCCTGAGGCCGTGGAAATTTC